>NZ_JANRHH010000038.1 GCF_030433435.1 Polycladomyces subterraneus | reverse complement strand
ACGGGGAAGAAGGTTCCAGACGCTGGTGTGCAGGTGGCTGTTGCACCGGGACAGTTGTCAGTGACCGTCGGATCGGGAAATGTCACGAAGGCTCCGCATTCCCCCGGATCATTAGAGACGGTGATATTAGCAGGACAAGTGATTGTCGGCGGTTCCGTATCCTGCACCGTGACTGTAAAGGCGCAACTTTCGGTGTTCCCCGTCCCATCCGACGCGGTACAGGTCACCGTGGTGGTTCCCACAGGAAAGAAGGAACCCGAGGGAGGAGAACAAGTCACGGTAACCCCTGGGCAATTGGAAGTAGGGGTAGGGTAATTCACGACCGCTCCACATTGGCCGGGATCATTTCTCACCGTGATATTGCTGGGGCAAGTGGGAACCGGCACACAATTGTTAATCAAAACAGTGACGTTATTACTGTTAAAGTTAGCGGTAGCCAGATCAGACCTTCCATCCCCGTTAAAATCAGCGCTCGTGAGTCCAATGGGTGCGGATCCTACTGAAAAGGTGACAGCGGGTTGAAAGGTACCGTTTCCATTACCAATTAGAATCGAGACATTGTTGGAATTTTGATTTGTGACCGTCAGATCTGCAATTCCATTACAATTTAAATTCGCAGACACAATGCCTATAGGACCACTCCCCCCAGAGGCAAAGGGGCTTCCCGGAGCAAGGGCAAAGCCTCCAGCCCCATTGCCTATAAAGACGGATACCGTATTGGAACTCTCGTTTGTAACCGCCAAATCCGGCTTTCCGTCTCCGTTAAAATCAGCGGTCGTGATCCCAATAGGACCATTCCCCCCAGAAGCAAAGGGGCTTCCCGGAGCAGGGGTAAAGCCTCCAGTTCCATTGCCCAAAAAGACGGACACCGTATTGGAATTGGCATTTGTAAGTGCCAAATCCGGCTTTCCGTCTCCGTTGAAATCGGCGGTTGTTAATCCTTGAGGTCGAGTACCCCCAGAGGCAAAGGGGCTTCCCGGGGCGGGTGAAAAACCACCAGCTCCGTTGCCTAAAAAGACAGACACTGTATTGGAAATAAAATTAGTTACTGCCAGATCCGGCTTTCCGTCTCCGTTAAAATCAGCGGTCGTGATATTGTTAGGACGAACTCCTCCAGAGGAAAAGGAGCTTGTGAGTGTAAATCCACCAGCCCCATTGCCCAAAAAGACGGACACCGTATTGGAATTAGCATTCGTAACCGCCAGATCCGGCTTTCCATCTCCGTTAAAATCAGCGGTCGTGATCCCGGTAGGACGATTCCCCCCAGAGGAAAAGGGGCTTCCGGGGGCAGGGGTAAAACCTCCAGCCCCATTGCCCAAAAAGACGGACACCGTATCGGAGGATTGGTTTGTAACCGCCAGATCCGGCTTTCCGTCTCCGTTAAAATCAGCGGTGGTAATATTAAAAGGCCCACTACCACCCGTCGAAAAAGGACTGGTGGGGGGTTGGAAAAAAGAGGGGCAAGTCATCAAAACCAGACCTCCTTTCTAATTACGGAGCTTGAACTACCACTCACAGGTTATTTGTACGTGCATATGGGTAAGTACGAAATATGTAAAGTGCCTATTATCCGATTAATTGGGCGAAAAACCTCGTTCAGTATAGCGTATATGGTCTTTTTTACTTAGCGGATATCGGGGTTAAAAAGGAGGGGGCATGATGGTCTCCCTGAACCCGGATCAAATGGTTTCTATTATCCGCCGCAGTCTAGGGGAAGCGAAATCGCCGAAAGGTGATGAATTGTCGGAGCGGGTATGGCGGGATTGGTCGCCGGTATGATGTTAAAAGAAGCTGGACATCAAGTGACGATTTTGGAAGTTTCCAATTACCCTATTGAGACATTCTGTAACTGTTTATAGAGTTTATAAGGATAAAAAGTGTAGATTTTATGCGGGGTTGATGGGTGTGTTGTACCCTGTGAGGAATTGAATCTTTGCCCCGCTCTTGCTCTCATTTAGCCAGCTAAATGTTCTGATTTCATCTTGTTACCTCAACCCTTTGACATTTACTTGCAACTTGCAAAGCCAAGGTGCTTGTGCATTCAAATGAAGCGTATTGGTCTTGTTTTTTAGATTAAGCTGTTTCCCAAATGAAATGCAGTAGTACAATAGATGCAAAACCCCTGGGTCCGTGTAAAGGAGGAACCCTATGCTGGAAGATCGCCAGGTTTCCTGTATTTTTTGTTCCATCGTCCAGAAGGATGAACCAGCCAGTATCGTTTATGAAGATGATCAAATCCTTGCTTTCCTTGATATCGCTCCTATCAATCCCGGACATACCCTTGTAATCCCGAAAGTGCACTATGAGTCATTGTCCGAGGTGCCGAACTCCGTTGTTGCGCGTATGATGACGGTAGCAAAGAAAATTGCGAATGCGATTCGCTTGTCCAGAGTGTACTGTGAAGGGATCAACTTACTTTTAGCCGATGGGGAAGCCGCATTTCAGGATGTATTTCACTGCCATCTGCATGTAGTTCCGCGTTTTAAGGGAGATTCATTCCGGATCGATGGATGCTACTCGAACCATCCGGAACGCTCAGAACTTGACCGTGTTGCGTTGCAAATTCGTTCCAATATGGAATCGGTATAGAGTTGATCATCCTTTCATTCTGATACAACTTTCGGGCGTCTACAATACAAAAACCCAGCTGGTATCTAGACCTAATCTGGCCTTTGCCGTGTCGAGAGGGAGTGAAGCTCGATTTCGCTGCCATATACCTAGTAAATGGAAAAATGACTTGAGACACCACTTAGGGCGCTCAAGTCATTTTGAGTTTATGAAGGAAACTGTAGGAATTTCCTGCCTTTTAGTTTTGTGTTTGTTGCAAAGCGTTATTTTTTTCTATTTCTTGGTTTCGGAGAATGAACCGTTGAATCTTACCGCTAGGAGTTTTGGGTAATTCAGTTACAAATTCAACTTCACGCGGATACTCATGTTTTGAAAGGCGTTTTTTTACATATAGGGACAACTCTTGTGCCAATTCATCCGAAGGTGTGAATTCGTCTGCTAGTACAACAAACGCTTTTACTATTTCCCCTTTCATGGGATCTGGTTTTCCAACAGCGGCTGCTTCTACTACAGCCGGGTGTTCTAGTAGACAACTTTCAATCTCAAAAGGTCCAATTCGATATCCGGCACTTGAAATTATGTCGTCAGCCCGACCTTGGAACCAAAAGTACCCTTCTCGATCTTTGGATGCTAGGTCACCTGTCAAGAACCATTTTCCCAACATTTTTTCCGCAGTCATATCAGGATCTTTCCAATATCCTTTGAAAACATTTGGAAATGAATCAGTATTAAACGCAATTTGCCCCACACTACCATCAGCTACTGGTACACCTGTATGATCGAATAAAGCGACTTCAAAACCTGGTAAAGCAAATCCCATCGACCCCGGACGGATCTCCGTATCGATTGCGTTAAAATTACCTATTAGCATCAATGTTTCAGATAACCCGTAGTGGTCTTTCACTGTTACTCCTAGATGTTTTTTGAAAAACTGTATCACCTCAGGGTTAAGAGGTTCACCAGCAGAGCTCATGGCTCGTACTTTAATATGGTATTTGCTGATTACCTGTGATCCTGATGCTACCATTGCTCGATAGGCCGTTGGGGCATACGCAAAATTCGTTACACTGTATTTTTCCATCAGCGAATAATAGGTTTCTGGCTTAAATGGTCCTTCGTAAAAAACAATCGGAACGCCAAAGCACATGGGAGAAAATGTGCAAAAAATCAGACCATAAGCCCAGCCCGGATCCGCACCGCCTAAGAAAATATCGTCGTCTCGCAGATCAATCGCATAACGCATATACGGATATATTAATAAGCATATTGTGTGACCACATGGCTCCCTTAGGCATACCGGTGGATCCTGATGTATACTGTATAGCCAACAGATCGTCTACTGTCATTTCTTCTGTCGGATGTTCAGGTGACTCGAGTGCAAGGATATCCCAAAAAGGCAAATCACACGGATTCGGGGTTCCATCAATTACGAAAATATGCTCTAATGAGGGACATTTTCTTTTGGTGGTAATTTGGGACGATGAGTTTGATTGGTTATAATCACCTTTGCTTCAGAATGGTTGATCCGATATTCAATCGCTTGCGGACCAAACGCTGTAAATAGTGGAACGTAAACTGCACCTACTTTCCAAGCAGCTAGAATATACACGATCAGTGCAGGATTCTTCGGAAGCAGTGCACAAACCCTGTCTCCTCGCTTAATACCAAGCTTGCGAAATACATTGGCCATCTGATTGGACCAATCACGCAGTTCTCGATATGTGGTTTTTTGATTGCCAAACTGGTCCTCATAGAATATGGCTATTCGAGAAGGATCATCAGCATAGCGATCACATACCTCGTGTGCCACATTGAAACGCTCACGAGGATTCCAGTCATAGTGATTCAGTATAGTCTCCCAAGAAAATGAGGAACTTAAAGAAGAATAGTTAGTTATCTTTGTCATATTCGTAACACTCCTTTTGATCAGTTAATCCACTTTTCTGTAGCAGATCTTCCATTGATAATACCGACTATTCGGATGATTGATATAGCATAGATTTCGCATCAAGACAGATAACAGATTCATGAACAATCGCTTTTAGGAAAAGTAGACGAGTTTTCTCGTCTGCCGCTGTATGAGTCAAAGGTGATGTTTCTGGGGTTATTAAAAAATTAAATGTTATTGAATATAAAAAAACAATGTGAATACTAGTTTCGTGTACTCTGATCATCTTATCGGTCCCGCCTACGCCGAATCACGACAGCTTCCCTGGTGTCCAACTTGAGTTGATTATAATTGAAAACGTTTACATTATCAATAGTTTATAACATATCAAAATATTTTAAATTAAGATAAATTGAGTTCCTTTTGTTGTCGTCTGGACGATATTCTGGATGACACCTGTTAGCAAAGTTCTTATCAGAAAATTCGAGGTTAGCGGTGATTTTCATACGGGTCTTTGGTGAAATCCCGTGACGTTTTATCGTATCTTCTGTGAAAGTCATGAGGATTTCACCGAATGGGTGTTATATTATAGGGAGGATGAGAGCAACGTACAGGCTGTTTGGACGAGGTGGTAAATGTGAACCGAAAATGGATCAGGTATATCGGGTTGTGCTTGTGTATCTGGCTCGTGCCTTCATTGGCGGCGGCCCACACACATCTGAAACAATCAACACCCAGCGACGGGGAAACGGTGTCGCAACCTGTGCAGAAGCTCACGTTGGTGTTTGAGGAGCGCATTGAACAGGGTGGCTCGGTGGAACTCCGTGACGAAGCTGGGCACACATTAAAACCGTCTTCCGTCAAGGTTCAAGGGGATACGTTGGAAGCGACATTGGGTCCCGCCCTGCCGGATGGCCATTATACTGCCAAGTGGAAAATCATCGGATTGGACGGTCATCCGATGCAAGGGTCATTTCACTTTGAGGTGAAAGCTGGTAAAACATCGGCCGGTCAGAAACCGTCGCCCGTACCCAAACAACAGCCTACGCCGCATCACGACCAACATGCCGCTCCGGTGAAACGATCCACTTCTTCCCCCGTGATCTGGGTGGTGGCCATCCTGGTACTCAGTACCGCGGTGATTGTGGGCTGGCTGTTCTGGAGGAAGCCAAAAGCATGATCGCATGGGTTCAAACATTGGCCGAGACGATGGCAGTGACGTGCCTCGCCCTGTTGACGGGCGGGGCGCTTCTTTCACTGGTGGCGGACGATTACAAACCGGTGGTTATTCTCCCACACCGATTGTTTCCCTTGGTTGCTCTGATCGCGGGCCTTGGTTCTTTTGTTCCCGTCCTTCGTCTGGTACTTTTTTTGGAACCGGATACGGGGTGTATGGAGGCCGTTCGACTGGGGGTGTTTCTCTCGCGTACAGGGCAAGTGTGGTTGGGTTTGTTGGTAGTGTCGGTGTTGCTCGCCTTGTTTCTTCAGGTTCGGGATGTACGCAGCTCCAAATGGACGGCCGGTTGGGCCTTGTTTGGTACATGGATGTTGATCCTGATCAAGTCGTGGATGGGGCACGTCGCCTCCGTCTCAGATATCAGCGGTTGGGTTTTGCAATCGGTCCATCTGACCTCGGTATGTGTATGGGCGGGTGGATTGATGGTGGTCGGATTCTTTACTGTAGACACCGCGCGTTGGCTTTCTTTTCTTCGTTGGTTTACTCCAACGGCGATCGGTTGCGTGACGGCTGTCATTCTGGCCGGTTGGGGATTGATGGGCACCGTTGATCCCGAGTATGTCGCTTCCTGGGTATTGCCTTACGGGGAAGCGTTGTTGCTCAAACAGTGGATGACGGCGGGAGTTTTGGTCACGGCCGGGGTGAATGGGGGATGGATTCGCCGAAAACTGGCGCGGGGAGAAGAGGTGAATCCACTGCCTTGGATGCGCGCGGAAGCGGTCCAGATATTGCTGGTGGTGGCGATCACCGCATGGATGAGTCAGGAAGCAGCGCCGCACACCGTGGCGGAAACAGTACAGGCTGTCGGTGTATCACCATTGTTTGAGGGATTGTTTCCTGGGAAATGGTATCCTGGTCTACGTGCGGAATGGCAGGGATATCTCCTCGGTGGGTTGCTGGTATTATGGGCGCTGATATTGCTGGCGATGATTCCGTTGTTGTACCGCCAGCGACGTTCGGCTTACGGTGCGGTATGGTTGGCTGGTTTGGCGGCGTGCGCCGGTTTTGTGGGTGTTTTGGTTTGGGCATATGGTGGTTAATGTGTCATGTCACCCGAGTAAGGTGACTTCTTTTTTGTCTGTAAAACGTAATTATTACGATTTACAAAACGTATTTTCTTGTATAAAATGAGATTCGTGTCGTAGAAATCAGGAATTAATTCGATTAGGAGGAGAAAAATGAAAGGGAAAATACCGGTCGCCGTATTGAGCGGTTACTTGTGATCAGGGAAAACGACCATTCTCAACCATGTTCTGCAAAACCGGCAAGGGCTCAGAGTGGCTGTGATTGTCAATGATATGAGCGAGATCAATGTGGATGCCGGACTGATCGACCGGAGCGGCTTTTTGTCCCGGGCGGAAGAGAAATTGGTGGAGATGTCCAATGGGTGCATCTGCTGCACGCTGCGGGAGGATTTGCTGCGGGAAGTGGAGCGGTTGGCCAGGCAGGGCCGGTTTGATTACATATTGATTGAGTCGTCAGGGATCAGCGAGCCGGTGCCGGTAGCCCAGACCTTCACCTATTTGGATGAGGAACAAGGTATCGATCTTTCGTCACTGTGCCGGCTGGACTGCATGGTGACCGTGGTGGATGCGTACCGTTTCTGGCATGATTTCGCTTCGGGCGAAACCTTGTTGGACCGTCAGCAGGCAGTAAGTGAAGATGACACACGAGATGTGTCCGATCTGTTGATTGACCAGATTGAGTTTTGCGACGTCATGATCCTCAACAAATGCGATCTGGTGGAGGAGACGGAGTTGCAACAATTGGAGGCTGTCTTGCGCAAACTGCAACCGCAAGCCAAACTGATCCGCACTTCTCACGGCCGTATCAACCCGTCGGAAATCCTGAACACAGGCTTGTTTGATCTGGAGCGGGCAAGTCAGGCGGCCGGTTGGATCCAGGAATTGCAAAAATAGAGCCATACTCCTGAAACGGAGGAGTACGGCATTTCTTCTTTCGTCTACCGGCGGCGGCGACCGTTTCATACCGAACGGTTGGCCCGTTGGATGGAAGAGTGGCCGGAAACAATCGTGTGCGCAAAAGGCATGATTTGGCTCGCCACGCGCCATGACACTGCCGTGCTGCTCTCGCAGGCGGGACCATCCATTCAAGTGGGACCAATGGGCCATTGGATTGCCGCCCTGTCGGAAGAAGAGATTGAGCAGGTGATGGCGGCGGAACCGGAGACAGCACGGCGATGGCACCCCATTTGGGGAGATCGCGTCACGGAGTTGGTGCTGATCGGGGTGGATATGGATCGGCTACAAGTGGAGCGCGACTTGGATGCGTGTTTGTTAACCGATGAGGAGATAAAGTCCGATTGGTCCACTTTTCCCGATCCGTTGCCGGGAGCGGCGAAGGGGAATGTTCCTTCAGTGTGAGTATTACCGCAAAGCTCAGAGGTCGCTTAAGGATTTAGGCAATCCATACCGCCGGAATTTGGCGAGAGGATTTCACAGGGGTACGGTAGTGACGGGAACCATTGACAGCCAGTTCCCGTCACTTTTCTTTTTCCATGTATTCCGGATACTCCAAGAGAAAAGCCTGAACGACGTTTTCATATTCCTCATCCGGGATTTCATGCAGACGTTGTGAGCGAATTTCGAAAAAATAGAGGTCGTCATCCGGATGATCACGATTGTAATACATGGCATACAACCTGTTGTCGTGGCGGAAGGTGGCACCCAAAACGGCATGGATCTCTCTGTCTTCCGTCTTCAGTATCTGGAAGAAAAACGGTTCTACCTGATCCCAGACCGTTTCTGTGTAGGTTTCCCCGGGATAACGCAACCACAGGGTATCATCCTTCCATTCCGCCACATATAGCTGGGTTTTTTCTTCTTTCGGCCATACCAACAAGAGATGACGCACATGTTCGTGGATAAACACATACTGGTGGGGTGTATCAAATTGGATATGCAAAGCGATTCCCCCTCTTTATCCAGGTTGATGCCAGAGTATGCGGATTCCACACTCGACGGGATATATGGCCGCGCTTCCCCAATCGTAGTGGTAGTCGCAAGTTGTTTTCTTCACCGGGTTCCCACTTCCTCTCGATCTGCTTACCGTTTTTTGTTTTCCGAAGGATAATAAATCCCTTCCATCTCCCACAATTGCTCCATATTTTTCAGATGACGGGTGATTTCCTGTTTATCCATCCTAGAAACCGCGATCAGCAACGCGTTGATCAGGCTGAGTGGAGCGACAAAGGAGTCGAGGAAAGAAGGCGAGTTGCTCGCAGCGATCAAGTAGAGATCGGATGTGCTGGCAAGGGGTGAACGGTGGGAATCGGTAATCGCCAATGTCCTCGCTCCTCGTTTCCTCACATATTGGAGGGCTTGAACCGTTCGTGACGTATAGCGGGAAAAGCTGATTCCAATGACTAAATCATTCGAACCCAGGGTGGAAAGTTGTTCGAACATCGTATCGGATTCTGTGATCAGCCGGGTGTTTTTCTTCAGCAAATGCAGGTAAAACGCCAGAAATGAACCCAAAGCATGGGAGCTGCGGAATGCGATGATGGTGACGGATTTGGCTTGGTGTATCTGTTGAACGGCTTTGCCGAACATGTCGGGGTCTAACATCTGAATGGTTTGTTTCAAATTGGACAGATCATCGGACAAAACTTCATAGGCGATGCGTTGTTCTTCGGAGTACAGTTCTTCCGCCAAGTCCAACCGCTCGACCGTTGTGACGCGTTTGCGAAGCTGCTCTTGCAAACTGCGTTGCATTTCCGTAAATCCCGCAAATCCGAGGGTGGTAGCGAAGCGGATGACGGTCGCTTCGCCCACACCTGCTTGTTTGGCCAATTGGGCCGTAGTCAAAAACGGTACGGTATCCGGGTGTCCCTCGATATAAGCTGCAATTTGCCGTTGTGCTTTGCTCATCCGGCTGATTTTCTCCCGTATTCTTTGAAAAACGTCATGCTTGTCGGACACGGGTATCCCTACTTTCTCACCAGACTTTTGACGGCAAGCTCAAATCGTTCCAGTGTTTCATCAATCACTTCGGGGGTATGAGCCGTTGATAGAGAGAAACGATTGAGCGGTTTGATGAAAATTCCTTGGTTTAACAACTGGGTGTCCAATTTCCTCCGCAAGGTCAGATTCGACTCCAAGACATCCTGGATACGGCGGACAGGCAGATCCGATAGCACCAGATTGAAAATGCTGCCCACGCCGACGGTCTGACATGCGATCCCATAGCGGTTCAAGATTTCCTCCATTCCGTTGCGCAGTTGTGTCGTGGTTGCCTCCAATTGCGGATAGACGCCGGGTTTTCGAAGTACTTGGATCGTGGCCAATCCTGCGGTGAGGACAATTGGATGACCGTTATAAGTGCCACTGTGAAATAAGGGTTGGTCCTGACCAAGAGACGGCGGTTGCTGTTCAGTCGTCAGAATGTCCACTCCACTGGCGGGTGAACATAATTCCATCACTTCCTCCCAACCTCCGACAGCTCCGACAGGAAAACCGCCTCCCAACACTTTTCCGAGGGCGGTCAAATCGGGGACCACTCCGTATATTCCTTGTGCTCCTGACAATCCGGTGCGAAATCCTGTCTTCACCTCGTCAAATATCAGTACCATCCCATATTGGTGTGTGAGTTCCCGTAACCTTTTCAGGAAAGTTTCATCTGGTGGAATAAATCCTCCTTGGATGGGTTCCATGATCACAGCGGCGATTTCATGACGATGTTGATGGAGGATTTCTTCTGTTTGGTCCCATTCATTAAATGGAAGGACCACGATATTTTCTGCGTAATAATCAGGCAGACCGAGGGAATCTAGCGTTTTTACCGGATGCCGTTCGAGATTTCGTTGTTGGGGGTTTACGCTGATCAGCACTTGATCATAACTGCCATGATAGTGACCTTCAAATTTGGCCAACTTTTTTCTCCCGGTCCACGCCATGGCCAAACGAATAGCCAGCAATGTGGCTTCCAATCCTGAATTGGTGAAGCGAACCTTTTCGATCCCGGGATACATGTCGACCAATACGCGGGCCATCTCCGTTTCCAAGCGATGGGGAGTTCCGAAGATCGGAGTACCGATTCGGGCGAATGCCTGGTTGATGGCATCGATAACGCTTTGATTCCCGTGCCCCAAAATGAGCGCTCCGTAACATAGGTTGTAATCGATATACTGATTGCCGTCAACATCGTACAGGTAAGTGCCGGAGGCTGAGTCCATGACGATGGGGTAGGGATCGAAGTATTTGATGTTGGCTGTTACTCCACCCGGTATCCACCGGGCCGCCTCACGATATATTTGGGCAGAACGAGCAGTCTTGCGGAGGAATGAACTGTTTTCCATTATTGTCACCTCATTTGAAACATACACTCCATAAATAGATTATAACGGAGTATATATTTCATTTACCGCATGATGAGTGCATTGTCAAGGTACAATTTAAGATCCAGGAGGAAATAGGGGTTCATGAGAAGTGTGTTTGATATGCGGATAAAACAGGCGTGTTTTTCCACCGATTCAGCGGAAAATCACGCCTTTTGGTCTTCATTTCGTTCCACGCGGCAAAACGACGATATACCCGATCATGGGACCATTGGTTTCAGCGGTGGGATGAGTGTGGCATATCAGTTGAAACGTACCGGGTTTGTTCGCTGTAAAGGAGACACGCGTGATTTGTCCCTGTCTGACATTGCCGCGTACGTGGTATCCTTGGATGGAAAACGGATGTTCTTTGCCGCTGACGCCCCGAATGACCAGATGAACGCGATCCCCCTGGTGAACCACGATCATACCGGGGTCCCACCGGTATGCTTCCAACTTTTTGCCTTGGTATCGACCCTTGACTTCACCTGTTACCATATAAAACGTTTTTTCTGATGTCGTGGTCGGTTGGCCGGCAGAAGCGTCGCGCGCCACAAACGGCGCTTCCCCTATATAGACGGCACCTGTCAAGAATAGGACTAACACCAAATACAGCCAAAAACGTCTTGGTGACATCACCAGACCTCCTTTTGGAAAGGTTATTTTCAATATCACCGGCACACAAATTTTTCATCCATTTTCATGGGATAAATTGGAGATTGTATCATAGGATGGGTGGTGCATATAATAAGAACAAACGTTCTGTCGTATGTTCCACATCGAGGTGTAGGGTTATGGTGGACATCGTGCTTCAACAGGCGGTTCGTAGAAATGAACCGGTAGAGATCATTTACATGGACAATCGAGCGGGTGCGATCACTCAACGACAGATACGGATTTACCGGATGACGGCAGAAACGGTCCAAGCTTATTGTTATGAACGACAAGCCGTGCGTACTTTCCGGCGGGATCATATTTTGGCCGCACAGAGGGGGGAGCGGCGGCATGGATCGCGGCAATAAACTGTGGGAGGGACACCGGATGTTTCTTCCGGAACATGCAGCGTTGTACCGTGAAAGAAAACGGGAACGGCATACTCCCCCCGTATTGGACGAACAGCGATGGGAAGAGATCGACCGGTTGGTATCCAAAGCCATGAGGGAAGGTCGGACACTGTGCTGGACCATTTTCCATCCTGATGGCCCCTATGTCGTCCAAGGCCGCGTCGGGCGGATTCGTCCCGAACAGGGATGGATCGAAGTGTGCGAAGCAGAAGGCAGGATACGGGTACCGCTGAATCGTCTGGTCGATGTCCGCTCGGTGGAGGAGTGAAGCAAAAGGTCGACCGCACGAAGAAGGTTTCCGAAAGCGGTGAAACCGTGCTATACTGATGAGTGGATGATGAGGTAACGCTTCCATGCGAACAAATAGCATGGGCAAACAGACAGGAGGTTCAAACCATGGCTTCCCATATGCAACCGCGTCCCGACGAGAACCAAGAAAATGATTTGCTCGACATGATGGTCGGCTCAGGTGTCTCTATTGCCTTTTTTATGGGGATCGCCTTGATCGCCGGTATCATCAGCTATTTCGTCAAGGGTTAATGTCCCGCGCGTGGCGGGAGTAAGAGGGCCGAGTCAGGATGTCGCGCCCTCTGTTTTTGTTGCGTGCCGGGCGGTTGGCAATCCCGAGCGCTTACGCTATACTTGCAATAGTGCCGGAAGAAGCGCTTTCGGTTTCTTTCTGCTGTTTGATTGTTTGAAATGAACTGATTATTGGAAGTCGTTTCTCCCAGACAACCTGCGCAAACCGATCGCGACGGGGGAGAACACCAGGATAGGGGGATGGAGCATGAACGTACATGAGTACCAGGGCAAAGAGGTGCTGAAACAGTACGGGGTTGCGGTGCCGAACGGGCGAGTCGCTTTCACCCCGGAGGAAGCGGTGGAAGCGGCCCGGGCGTTGGGCGGCGATCTGTGGGTGGTCAAAGCGCAAATTCACGCCGGCGGCCGCGGTAAAGCGGGTGGAGTGAAGCTGGCGCGCAGTTTGGATGAAGTACGCGCGTATGCGGAGGAATTGCTGGGCAAAGTGCTTGTCACCCACCAAACCGGCCCGGAAGGAAAAGAAGTGAAGCGCCTCCTCATCGAAGAAGGATGCAAAATCGAGAAAGAATACTACGTCGGCATGGTCGTGGACCGTTCCAAAGGTCGCGTGACGATGATGGCTTCCGAAGAAGGTGGAACAGAGATTGAAGAAGTGGCGGCCAAAACACCGGAAAAAATCTTCAAGGAAACGATCGATCCGGCTGTTGGCTTGCTGCCGTTCCAAGCCCGTCGTCTCGCTTATGCGATCAACATCCCCCGCGATCGGGTGAACCAGGCTGTCAAGTTCATGATGGGCTTGTACCAAGCGTTCGTCGATAAAGATTGTTCGCTGGCAGAAATCAACCCGCTCGTCACGACGGCAGACGGTCGCGTGATGGCGTTGGATGCCAAGCTGAACTTCGACGACAACGCCCTGTATCGCCATCCCGACATCGTGGAGTTGCGCGATCTGGACGAAGAAGATCCGAAAGAAGTGGAAGCTTCCAAATACGATCTCAACTACATTGCCCTGGACGGCAATATCGGTTGTATGGTGAACGGGGCCGGCCTGGCGATGGCGACGATGGATATCATCAAACATTACGGCGGCGAACCTGCCAACTTCCTGGATGTGGGCGGCGGCGCGACGACCGAAAAAGTGACCGAGGCCTTCAAGATCATCTTGGCGGACCCCAACGTGAAGGGGATTTTGGTCAACATTTTCGGCGGCATCATGAAATGTGACGTGATCGCCACCGGCGTCGTGGAAGCGGCCAAACAGGTGGGGCTGGACCGGCCTCTGGTGGTGCGGCTGGAAGGAACCAATGTGGAAAAAGGCAAACAGATCCTGAACGAATCCGGCTTGAAAATCGTAGCTGCCGATTCGATGGCCGACGCGGCGCAAAAAATCGTTTCGCTGGTGAAGTGACGCAAAACGAGATCATCTGGAAAGGCGGGTTCGAAGTTGAGCATTTTCGTCAATAAAGACACCAAAGTCATCGTGCAGGGCATCACCGGTTCCAACGGTTTGTTCCACACCAAGCAAATGATTGAATACGGCACCCAAATCGTGGCCGGCGTCACCCCGGGAAAAGGGGGCACCCAAGTGGAAGGCGTGCCGGTATTCAATACCTTGGCCGAAGCGGTGGAAAAAACGGGAGCCAATGCGTCGGTGATCTATGTGCCGCCGGCATTCGCTGCAGACGCGATCATGGAAGCAGTGGATGCGGAACTGGACCTGGTCGTCTGCATCACCGAAGGCATCCCGGTACTGGACATGGTAAAAGTGAAGCGGTATATGGAAGGCAAAAAGACGCGTCTGATCGGACCCAACTGTCCGGGAGTCATCACGCCGGGTGAGTGCAAGATCGGCATCATGCCCGGATACATTCACACCCCGGGTCACGTTGGGATCGTGTCCCGCAGCGGCACGCTCACCTATGAAGCGGTGCATCAGCTAACCACCCGCGGCATCGGGCAATCCACGGCGGTGGGGATCGGCGGAGATCCGGTGAACGGCACCAACTTCATCGACTGCTTGAAAGCGTTCCAGGAAGACCCGGACACCAAGGCGGTCATCCTGATCGGTGAAATCGGCGGTACCGCCGAAGAGGAGGCAGCCGAATGGATCCGGGACAACATGGACATACCGGTGGTCGGGTTTATCGGCGGACAAACGGCGCCTCCCGGTAAACGGATGGGGCATGCGGGCGCCATCATCTCCGGCGGTAAGGGTACCGCGGCGGAAAAAATCGCAAAATTAGAGGAGTGCGGGGTCAAAGTGGCACCCACTCCGGCCGCCATCGGCGAGACGCTGGTCGAGGTTCTGAAAGAGAACGGCTTGCTGGAAGCCTGCATCACGAAGAAATGACATCATGGCTTTTTTCAGGGGACCTGCACGGCATGGTCCCCTTTTTTATTCAACGGTAAGCGGGGTGGAACCGTGGAGGAGCGGGTGCATGGATCGCTTTGCACCAGGTGAAGGGAGCGGGCTGGCATACCATCGATCGGTTGCATCGTACCGGTTGGGTGCCGTCGAATCCGATGTCCTCGGCCATGATGGAGGCGGCCAGGGCGATGGGCGTATCGCAACAGCGATTGGATCGGATAAGGGAAAAATGTACCCCGGCGTTTGTCCGTGAAGTAAAGGTGGAATTGCAAAGAAGGGAGATCCGTGCGGTTACATTGTGGGATGACGATTACCCATCCTTGCTGCGGGAGATCCCGCAACCTCCTTGGGTGTTATATGTCAAAGGGGATGTATCGCTCCTTGACAGCCCGGGCATTGCCGTGGTGGGGACGCGTAAGCCGACGCCTTACGGCCGCCAGGCGGCACGCATGTTATCGGAACAGTTGGCTGGCGCCGGCTGGGTGGTGGTCAGTGGAATGGCGACGGGGATTGACAGTGAAGCCCATCGCGGCGCATTGCGGCAAAACGGGGCGATCGTGGCTGTATTGGGGACGGGCGTCGATGTGGTATATCCGAGAAATAACCATTCATTGTATCACGAATTGATCCGACACGGTGCAGTCTGCTCGGAGATGCCGCCGGGCACGGGACCGCATCCCGGTCTTTTTCCTCAACGCAATCGCATCATCAGCGGATTGTCATACGGCACGGTGGTGGTGGAAGCCGCGGAGCGGAGCGGGTCGCTCATCATCGTCGACTGCAGCATGGAACAAGGACGGGAGGTGTTCGCGGTACCCGGACCGATCACGTCGACCCAAAGTCCGGGCACGCACCGCCTCATTCAGGAAGGGGCCAAATGTGTGCGACGGGTGGAAGACATTTGGGAAGAATTCACTCATCTGATGCCGGCACCTCTTCTCGAATCTTTTGGGGAAGCCGATTCTTCCCTGATGGTGGAGGAAGAGGTGTTCGCGCTTATCGGAATCGACCCCGTTTCATTGGAAACAGTGATGAATCGGTGTCCGATTCCGGCCGAAGCGGTTCATTCTGTCTTATTGTCCTTGCAGTTGAAACGGTGCATCCGGCAATTGCCGGGAATGCAGTTTGTTCGTATGTGAATGGCATATACATATTCTCAGATAGGTGTATGAGATGTTGGTAGTTGGGTAAGGATTGGGAAAGAACTAATAAGACTGCTACAAAGTGGCTGTCCACTCGCGATTTCGGAAGCGGGGCTGAATTTCTAATTGAGCGACTATAGGTCGACTATCGGTCGTGCAGGAGGCAATGTTTTCTCAAGTGAGCGACGACCTATGGCCGACCGACAGAGCAATTTCCTCTAAGCGAAGCGTACTTGGCCACGTCCTGCGCTTTCCGGTTCGGAGTGGCCTTGGTTCCCTTCATTGCAGGGTGCAGGTGGAGCGCGCCGGGAAATCATGCCCGTGATATCGCGATATCCACCGGATTCGCCTACGGAACGAGCTCAGAAATCGTATATGCGGGTAAATGTAGGATTTGTGTTGCTCGGCGTGGTATATGTTACGAACAACCGCCCGGGGTATTGATTTGACATTGGCGGTTGACATCCGAAATAATAGGAACGGTTTCATATGAGGGGAGGGCACGGGATGGCCGATTCGCTCGTGATTGTCGAATCGCCCGCCAAAGCCAAAACCATCGGGAAATACTTGGGCAAGAATTATATCGTGAAAGCATCGATGGGACACGTGCGGGATTTGCCCAAAAGCCAGTTGGGCGTAGATATCGAACACCGTTATGAACCGAAATACATCACCATCCGGGGAAAGGGAAGTGTGCTGAAAGAACTGCGCGAAGCGAGCAAAAAAGTCAAACGCGTGTATCTCGCCGCTGACCCGGATCGTGAGGGGGAAGCGATCGCGTGGCATTTGGCGCACAGTTTGGATCTGGAGTTGGATAAGCCCTGCCGGGTGGTGTTCAACGAAATCACCAAGCAAGCCGTACGCGAAGCGTTTAAGCATCCGCGCAAAATCGACATGGATTTGGTCAATGCCCAGCAGGCGCGCCGAATTTTGGATCGGCTCGTGGGATACGGCATCAGTCCCTTGCTGTGGAAAAAGGTGAAGAAAGGACTGAGTGCCGGTCGGGTCCAGTCGGTGGCCGTCAAGCTGATCATTGACCGGGAAAAGGAGATCCGAAACTTCCAGCCCGAAGAGTACTGGACGGTCACTGCCGTGCTGTTGGCCGGCGATGAACCGTTCGAGGCCAAATTTTACGGCTACGGCAAGGACAAGGCCGAGTTGAAATCCGAAGATGACGTAAAGCAACTGCTGGAGAAGATTAAAGGAAAGCGGTTCGTCGTCGGGGAGATCAAAAAAAGTGAACGTAGACGCAACCCGGCTCCGCCGTTTATCACCAGTTCCCTGCAGCAGGAAGCGGCCCGTAAGCTCAATTTCCGCGCGGCCAAAACGATGTCGGTGGCACAACAGCTGTACGAAGGGGTGGAGTTGGGCAAAGAAGGTTCCGTCGGGTTGATCACCTACATGCGGACGGACTCGACACGGGTGTCGGAAGTGGCGCAAACGGAAGCGCGGCAATACATTGCGCAACAGTTCGGGGAAAACTTTGTGCCGTCTCAGCCCCGGTCGCACAAAAAGAGCGCCGGTGCGCAGGATGCTCACGAAGCGATCCGGCCCACCTCGGTTATGCGTACACCAAGTCAGGTCAAGCCGTATCTGAGCCGTGACCAATTCCGGTTGTACAAACTGATTTGGGAGCGGTTCGTGGCCAGTCAAATGGCGCCGGCCGTGCTGGATGTCATCTCTTGCGAGGTGCACGCCGGAGACGCGGTGTTCCGCGCTACCGGTTCCAAGGTGAAATTCCCCGGTTTCATGAAGGTGTACGTGGAGGGCAACGACGATAACCAAAAAGAGGAGGACAAACTCCTGCCTCCGTTGGAGGAGGGGCAAGTCCTGAAAAGGAAATCGATCGAACCCAAACAGCACTTCACCCAGCCGCCTCCTCGCTATACGGAGGCGAGACTGGTGCGAACGTTGGAAGAATTGGGGATCGGTCGCCCCAGTACCTACGCGCCGACACTGGAAACCATCCAGAAGCGTGGTTATGTCACGTTGGAGGACAAACGATTCATTCCCACCGAATTGGGGGAGATCGTCATCGAACTGATGGAGGAATTCTTCCCCGAAATTCTCAACGTAGAGTTTACAGCCAATATGGAAGAGGAATTGGACCACATAGAAGAAGGTAAGGTAGACTGGGTCAAGGTGCTGGACGCGTTTTACCGTCAGTTCCGTGAACGGTTGAATGTGGCGGAAAAAGAAATGGAAACGGTCGAGATCCAGGACGAAGTGTCAGATGAATCATGTGAGAAGTGCGGTCGTCCGATGGTATACAAATTTGGCCGTTACGGCAAGTTTCTGGCCTGTTCCGGTTTTCCGGATTGCCGTAACACCAAGCCGATACTCAAATCGACGGGTGTGACCTGCCCCAAATGCAAGCAGGGTGAAATCGTGGAACGTAAAACCAAACGCCGTCGGACATTTTACGGTTGCAGCAGGTACCCGGAATGCGATTTCGTTTCATGGGATCAGCCGGCACCGCGTCCATGCCCCCGTTGCGACAACTTGATGGTGATCAAAAAGAAAAAGAACGAATCCGTGATTCACTGTACCGAATGCGACTATGAAACGACTGAGCGTTGACGAAAGGGGAGCCTAGAAATGCCGAAACAACCGGTAAATGTGATCGGCGCCGGTTTGGCGGGGAGCGAAGCAGCGTGGCAGATTGCTCAACGCAACGTGCCGGTCCGTCTGTACGAGATGCGGCCGGTCAAACGGACGCCGGCACACAGGGGAGGCGATTTCGCCGAGCTGGTATGCAGCAACTCACTCCGCTCCAATGAATTGACCAATGCCGTGGGAGTATTAAAAGAAGAAATGCGTCGGTTGGACTCGCTGATTATGCGGTGTGCCGACCAACACGCCGTTCCCGCCGGGGGTGCGTTGGCCGTAGATCGTGAGGCGTTTTCAGCCGAGGTAACGGCGGCTTTGCACAATATCTCTCACGTGGAGATCATTCAAGAAGAAGTGACGGACATTCCCGAAGGGATCACCGTGATTGCGACGGGACCGCTTACTTCCGCCGCCCTGTCGGAGAAACTGAAAGCGTTGACCGGTGAGGAGTATCTGTATTTCTACGACGCGGCGGCCCCGATCGTGGAAAAAGAGAGCATCGACATGGACAAAGTATTTGTCGCTTCCCGCTACGGCAAGGGGGAAGCCGCATACCTCAACTGCCCGATGACCGAAGAGGAATTTGACCGGTTCTATGATGCGCTGGTCACGGCAGAGACGGCTCCGCTCAAGGAGTTTGAGAAAGAGATTTACTTTGAAGGTTGCATGCCGATCGAAGTGATGGCCAAACGGGGCAAAAAAACCTTGTTGTTCGGTCCGATGAAGCCTGTCGGACTGGTTAATCCCCGCACCGGAAAACAACCGTTTGCGGTGGTGCAACTACGGCAGGACAACAGTGCGGGGACGTTGTACAACTTGGTCGGTTTCCAAACCCATTTGAAATGGGGAGAACAAAAGCGGATATTCCGCATGATCCCGGGTTTGGAGAACGCCGAAATCGTACGGTACGGTGTGATGCACCGCAACACGTTCATCAATTCTCCTAAGGTGCTCAAGCCCACGTATCAATTCAAGAATCGGGATGATTTGTTCTTTGCCGGTCAGATGACCGGAGTGGAGGGATATGTCGAGTCGGCCGCCTCCGGCTTGATCGCAGGGATCAATGCGGCAAGGCTGGCCATGGGCCAAGACCCGGTTGTGTTTCCGCATGAGACGGCGATCGGTAGCCTCGCCCACTATATTACCACGGCCGATCCGGACAATTTCCAACCGATGAATGCCAACTTCGGGTTGTTGCCGCCGCTCCCTCAAAGAATCCGCTCCAAAAAGGAACGCAATCTGAAAATCGCCGAACGCGCATTGGAAAGCTTACAGGCATTTTCCGGCGAGTTGTATACCCTCTCTTGATACTTCAACCGTCGGTGTGATACGATTGGGTAGGAACGTTCTGCTTTTTCTGAAAAGATCCGGCAGCCGAGAAACAGCAGTTTTACACTGCTGTTTCTTTATGATCAGCACACCTGCCACTGCATCAAGATGGATTACTGCGAATGGGTTGTCTCATCTTTTCCTTGGTTTGCCACATTTTTGTCCCTTTTTGTTCACTAATGCGCAAACTTTAGCAGAAACGGTGAGGAGCTTTGTGAGGTTGATGAAAAATGAGGAGGGAAGTTCATGTCTGCATTTCACGCGACGACCATTTGTGCCGTACGTCACCAAGGAGCAGCGGCGATGGCAGGTGACGGCCAGGTGACGTTCGGTAACCAGATGGTGATGAAGCATAGGGCCAAAAAAGTGCGTCGGTTATACAAGGGTAAAGTGGTTGCCGGTTTTGCCGGGTCCGTGGCTGATGCCATCACCTTATTCGAAAAGTTTGAAAGCAAGCTGGAGGAGTTCAACGGCAATCTGCCGCGGGCCGCGGTGGAGCTGGCGAAGGAATGGCGGTCAGACAAGGTTTTGCGCCGGTTGGAGGCGATGATGATCGTGATGGACAACGAACACCTCCTGCTGATTGCGGGTACGGGCGAGGTGATCGAACCGGATGATGACATCATCGCGATCGGTTCGGGCGGCAGTTATGCTTTGGCGGCGGCCCGGGCATTGAAACGGCATGTACCCGAGATGTCCGCCCGCGAAATCGTCGAGGCCGCATTGAAGATCGCCGGCGAAATCTGTGTTTTCACCAACGACCAAATCGTCGTGGAGGAGGTATGAGCTCATGGCGCAAGCCAATCGCAAGCGGGAACAGCTGACGCCGCGCCAGATCGTGGAGGAGCTGGACAAATACATCGTCGGTCAGAAAGAGGCCAAACGTGCGGTGGCGATTGCCCTGCGCAACCGCTATCGCCGCAGTTTATTACCGGATGAGATCAAAGACGAGGTGGTGCCGAAAAACATCCTGATGATCGGACCCACCGGCGTCGGAAAAACGGAGATTGCCCGTCGTCTGGCCAAATTGGTGGGTGCACCGTTCGTCAAGGTGGAGGCGACCAAATTCACCGAAGTAGGTTATGTCGGTCGGGACGTAGAGTCGATGGTGCGCGACTTGGTGGAAACGGCCATTCGTATGGTGAAGGCGGAGAAGATCGAAGAAGTGAAGGAACGCGCCGAAGAGCTGGCCGAGGATCGGATCGTCGAAATCTTGGTGCCGTCGCGCAAACCCGGAGCGGGATTCAAAAATCCGTTGGAAGCGTTGTTCCAATCCGCCACTTCCCCCCGGACAGACGACATGGATGAGGTCGAACGCGGTCGCGTTGCGGAAAAACGTCGTCAAGTGCGGGAAAAGTTGATCCGCGGCGAGTTGGAAGACCAAATGATCGAGATCGAAGTGGAAGACAGCTCCTTGCCGATGATGGATATGTTTGCAGGCTCGGGCGTGGAGCAGATGGGGATCAACATGCAGGAGATGCTGGGACAGTTTTTACCCAAACGGACGAAGAAGCGGCGTTTACCCGTACGCGAGGCGCGCAAGGTGTTGATCCAAGAGGAAGGGCAAAAACTGATCGACATGGATCAGGTGATACAGGAGTCCCTTGAACGGGTTGAACAATCCGGGATCATCTTCATCGACGAGTTGGACAAAATCGCCGGAAAGGACCGTGGCACCGGGCCGGATGTCTCCCGAGAGGGTGTGCAGCGAGATATATTGCCGATCGTCGAGGGTTCGACGGTGATGACCAAATACGGCCCGGTCAAGACGGATCATATTTTGTTCATCGCCGCGGGGGCGTTTCACACGGCCAAACCGTCCGATCTTATCCCGGAACTGCAGGGGCGTTTTCCCATTCGCGTGGAGCTGAACGATTTGACGGCGGATGACTTCGTCCGGATCCTGACCGAGCCCAAAAGCGCGCTGCTCAAACAATACGCTGCCCTGCTGGAAACCGAGGGGATCAAAGTGAAGTTCACCGATGAAGCGATTCGCGAGATTGCCGAGCTGGCTGCCGAAGTGAACAAAGGAACGGAAAACATCGGGGCCCGCCGTTTGCACACCGTGTTGGAGTGTCTGTTGGAGGAACTCTCGTTTGAAGCCCCGGACATCCATTTGGAAGAAATCGTGATCACGCCGGAATATGTGCGGGATCGCCTGGCCAAGATCGTCCAAAATAGGGACTTGAGCCAATACATTTTGTGAGTAAAGGAAGGAGAAATTAGTGATGGATTTGCTGACCAAAGCCCGCCAAATCAACCGCCTGTTACAGCGAACGGGTGGGCAGTCCGTGAGTTTCATGGAGATGGCCGAAGTATTGCGAGACGTCATCGTGGCCAACGTGTACGTGGTCAGTCGCAAGGGAAAAATTTTGGGCTACGGCATTGCTCAGGAATATGCGGTGGATGAAATGAATCACGTCGTGTTGCGTGATCGGCGTCTGCCGGAGGAATATAACCAGCTGTTGAAGCAGGTGAAGGAGACGTCCCCCAACTTGGACGAAACGAGTGAATACAGTTTCACGAAACAACTGGGCGGAATGTTTGAACACCGCTATACGACTGTGGTACCGATCGTCGGAGGCGGCGATCGACTGGGAACGCTTTTGCTCACCCGGTTTGACGCGCCGTTTGTTGACGATGATCTCGTCCTGGCGGAATACGGTGCGACAGTAGTCGGGATGGAAATATTGCGCGAAAAGGCGGAAGAGGCGGAAGAGGAAGCCCGCTCACGCGCGGTGGTCCAGCTGGCGATCAATTCGCTTTCATTCAGCGAGTTGGAAGCAGTGGAACACATTTTCGAGGAGCTGGAGGGGCCGGAGGGTCTGTTGGTGGCCAGCAAAGTAGCCGATCGTGTCGGCATCACCCGTTCCGTCATCGTCAACGCATTACGCAAACTGGAGAGCGCCGGTGTGATCGAATCGCGGTCGTTGGGGATGAAAGGCACGTATATCAAGGTCTTGAATGAAAGATTGTTGGTTGAATTGGCAAAACTGAAGGAAGTATGAGGTATCCAGGCTTGAGTTCTTGCCACCGGCGAGACGATTGTGTTATATTATAGAGCGGTGTGAAACACACACGTTGGAGGAAGCGGACGGACGTGCCGCTGTGGTGTGCGGTCCCGTTCGCGGATGAATCCAGCGGAGGAAGAACAATAAAGGAGGAATTTTAGTGGCTGTCGTTTCGATGAAACAATTGCTGGAAGCCGGTGTTCACTTCGGACACCAAACGCGTCGTTGGAACCCGAAAATGGCGAAATACATCTTCACGGAACGGAACGGGATCTACATTATCGACCTGCAAAAAACCGTGAAGATGATGGAAGAAGCCTACAACTTCGTCCGCGAGCTGGCCGCACAAGGCGGCAACCTCCTGTTTGTGGGGACCAAGAAGCAAGCGCAAGACGCAGTGCGGGAAGAAGCGGAACGCTGCGGCATGTTCTATGTCAACCATCGTTGGCTGGGTGGTACCCTGACCAACTTCCAAACGATCCGCAAGCGGATCGAGCGCCTGCACCAGCTGGAGGAAATGGAGCAAGACGGCACCTTTGATGTTCTGCCGAAAAAAGAAGTGGTGCTGCTGCGCAAAGAAAAGGCACGCCTGGAAAAATTCCTGGGCGGCATCAAGCATATGAAAAAACTGCCGGATGCGGTATTCATCATCGATCCGCGTAAAGAACGGATCGCTGTGGCTGAAGCACGTAAGCTGAACATCCCGATCGTGGCGATCGTGGATACCAACTGCGATCCGGACGAAGTGGATTATGTGATTCCGGGCAACGATGATGCCATCCGCGCTGTGCGGTTGTTCACCTCCAAAATGGCTGATGCCGTGTTGGAAGGGAAACAAGGCGAGCAAAGTGCTTCGTAATTGATCGAAAGCAAAGGGTGGCTGTGGGAAGGGATTCCTGCCCACCCTTTTCCTGCGTTAAGATTCCCTAGAGGAAAGTGCCCTTTTTCAATGAGCGACCTTTGAGATGCATAGAAACAGGAGCGAGAAGGAAAAAGGCGCACCCCAATCCACCCTAGGCGAATTGGAGAACAAGACTGTTGAAGGAGGAATCTCTTCATGGCCATTAGCGCGGCTCAAGTAAAAGAATTGCGGGAAAAAACGGGCGCCGGCATGATGGATTGTAAAAAAGCCCTGCAGGAAGCGAACGGAGACATGGAAAAAGCGGTAGAAATCCTGCGCGAGAAAGGATTGGCTGCTGCCGCGAAAAAAGCAGGACGAATCGCTGCCGAAGGGATTGTGGAATCCTACATACACGCAGGCGGACGGATCGGCGTGTTGGTAGAAGTGAACTGCGAAACCGACTTCGTGGCGAAAAACGCCGAATTCCAAGCATTTGTGAAGGACATCGCGATGCAGATCGCTGCGATGGCGCCGAAATACGTACGTCGTGAGGAAGTGCCTGCCGAAGAGGTGGAAAAAGAGCGCGAAATCCTGCGTACCCAAGCTTTGAACGAAGGCAAGCCGGAACATATTGTGGACAAAATGGTGGCGGGCCGACTGGAGAAATACTATCAACAAGTGTGTCTGTTGGAACAGCCGTTCATCAAAGACGGCGACAAAACGATCGATCAATTGGTGAAAGAGCAAATCGCCCGGATCGGGGAAAACATCTCCATTCGTCGTTTTGTACGTTACGAACTGGGTGAAGGGCTGGAAAAACGCGAAGACAACTTCGTTGAAGAAGTCATGGCCCAAATGAAGAAGTGAGTTTCGCGTCAAAAAAGGGAACACCCGGTGTTCCCTTTTTTGACGATGACCAGGGAAGGAAAACCAGACACCCTGTCGAATAAGGGTATCGTGTAGAAACGGAGGAACCGTTATGGAGCGGCCCCATTATCGACGTGTCGTGTTAAAACTGAGCGGAGAAGCCCTGGCCGGTCAGCAAGGCTACGGGATCGATCCGAAGGTGATCACTTCCATCGCCCAACAAATCAAAGAAGTGGTCGAAATGGGCGTTCAGGTAGCGGTGGTCGTCGGCGGCGGCAACATCTGGCGGGGTGTGGCCGGCAGCGCACGTGGTATTGACCGGGCGACGGCCGACTATATGGGCATGCTGGCTACGGTGATGAATTCGCTGGCATTGCAAGATTCTTTGGAGCAACTGGGTGTCCCCACCCGAGTCCAAACCTCCATCGAGATGCGTCAAGTGGCTGAACCGTACATCCGGCGACGCGCCATCCGGCATTTGGAAAAAGGACGGGTGGTCATATTTGCCGCCGGAACCGGTAACCCCTATTTCTCAACGGACACCACGGCTGCATTGCGTGCCGCTGAAATCGAAGCCGATGTCATCCTCATGGCCAAAAATAAAGTGGATGGCGTCTACTCCGCCGACCCGGCGCGCAATCCGGATGCGGTCAAGTATGATGAACTCACCTTCCTCGATGTGCTCAACCAGGGCCTCGGCGTGATGGACTCAACGGCATCTTCGCTTTGCATGGACAATGACATTCCTTTGATCGTATTTAATATTGAGAAAGAAGGCAACATTCGACGGGTCATTCTCGGAGAAAAAATCGGAACACTGGTGAGGGGGAGTATCTGATGCTGGAGCCGGTGAAAAAACAAGCCACCGATAAGATGGAGAAAGCGATTCAAGTGTTGAAGAAAGATTTGGCCGCTTTGCGTGCCGGCCGTGCGACACCGGCATTGCTGGAAAAAGTGGTGGTCGAATACTACGGCAGTGAAATGCCGGTAAACCAATTGGCCAACATCTCCACGCCGGATCCACGCACGCTGGTAATTCAGCCGTGGGACAAATCCGCTCTGGCTGAAATTGAGCGCGCCATCCTGAAATCGGATCTGGGACTGACCCCTTCAAATGACGGCAATGTCATTCGTATCAATTTGCCGGCGTTGACCCAGGAGCGGCGTGCCGAGCTGGTCAAGGTAGTCAAGAAGACGGGCGAAGAAGCCAAAGTGGCCATCCGAAACATTCGACGCGACGCCAACGATGATATCAAGAAATTAGAGAAAAACGGAGATATCTCCGAGGACGAATCCCGTCGCGGGCAGGATGAGATTCAAAAACTGACCGACAAATTTATTCAGGAAGCGGATAAGATTGTAGCGGCCAAAGAAAAAGAGATTATGGAAATCTGACAGCCGCGTGCGCAAAATGTCTCAAGGAACCGTGTTCCGAAGGCGTTTTCGCCGCGAAAAACGCGGCGTTTTTCGGGAAGCCCCTCTTCTTCACGGATGAGGGGGTTTTTTTCAAATCATTTCTTGGGTAAACGGTTTATATTATACTAGAGTTGTATCGCGACAGGGAATGTGCGGAGGAATGATCATGATCCAAACACTGAAACAATGGTTGACCGGTTATACGGAAGATAAAAAACCGAAGGATGAAGCTCGGCTGCTTGATTTGAAAAGGGGGCCCATTCCCCGGCATGTGGCCGTGATCATGGATGGGAACGGTCGTTGGGCCAAAAAGAGGGGGCTTCCCCGCATCGCCGGTCACCGCGAAGGGATGAAAACCGTACGTGAAATTGTCCGTGCGGCGGATGATTTGGGCATCCAGTCTCTAACGCTTTACTCCTTTTCAACGGAGAACTGGAAACGACCCAAAGAAGAAGTGGAATATTTGATGAAACTGCCGGAAGAGTTTCTGAAAACCGATCTGGAAGATTTGAAAAGGCGAAACGTCCGTGTGAAGATGCTGGGACAGGAGGAGGACTTGCCACCGCATACGCAGCGAGCGATGCGTACGTTTCAGGAGGAAACGAAAGAGAACACGGGTCTTACGCTCAATCTGGCGCTCAACTACGGTTCTCGGGCGGAAATTGTGTTGGCTCTGAAAAGGATTATAGAAGACGTGGAAACGGGAAAGATGGATAAAGACGAGGTCGACGAACAAACGGTGGATCGATATTTGTACACAGCTGGGCAACCGGACCCCGATTTAATCATCCGTACCAGCGGGGAGATTCGGATCAGCAACTTCATGTTGTGGCAGCTTGCTTACAGCGAATTGTGGTTCACCGAAGTGGCGTGGCCTGATTTCAATCGCGAACTGTTTTATCAAGCGATTATGGATTATCAACAGCGCTCGCGTCGTTACGGGGCGGTATGATGAAGACAGGAGAGTCCAAGGATGAAGCAACGTGTGATCAC
Organism: Polycladomyces subterraneus; assembly: GCF_030433435.1. Classification (NCBI taxonomy): domain Bacteria; kingdom Bacillati; phylum Bacillota; class Bacilli; order Caryophanales; family Thermoactinomycetaceae; genus Polycladomyces; species Polycladomyces subterraneus. Next base: position 71,370 of record NZ_JANRHH010000038.1, on the reverse strand, counting down.
GGGGGTGTTGGGCGCCGCGGGATTTCTTTTCCTTCTGTGGATGGGCGGTTGGTGGTACACCGGACTGGTTGGCCTGCTGGCTACGGTGGGATATGCGGAATACTGCCGGATGAACCGTGTGAAGTGGGACAGCTTGCAAGCAGCCGTCGGCTTTTTGGTGGTCTGGCTCCTGTTTTTGTCCGGACTGGTTTCGGATGATCGCCACCCGTACGCGGGCGTTTTCCATTCACCCGAAAACATATTGATCGGTCTCATTCTCTATTTTCTGCTGACCGTGTGGACCAAAAACCGCGTCAACATTCATGAGACAGCCTATCTGCTGGTCGGTGCGCTATACATAGGTTATGGTTTTTCGTTTATGATGCAGTTGATCTGGCGACCTGATGGGTGGGCATGGACGCTATTGGTACTGTTGATTACATGGACCAATGACTCAGGTGCCTATTTTGTCGGGAGACGGTATGGTCGGCGCAGACTGTGGCCGGCCATCAGTCCCAACAAAACAGTAGAAGGCTCCATTGGCGGCATCATTTTCTCCGTTTTGATGGGTGTTGCCGTCGGATTGATTTTGCCCATCGAAACCGAACCGCTTGCACTGTTGGGTATCAGCCTGCTCGTCGCAGCGACGGGCCAGTTGGGTGATTTGGTCGAATCGGCGTGGAAACGTACCACAGGGGTAAAGGACTCCGGAATGTTGCTCCCGGGGCACGGCGGCGTATTGGACCGATTCGACAGCTTGCTGTTCAGTTTGATTGTGCTCAAAGTCTGTCACCTGATTTGAGGAGGAAGTTACATGAGACATCTGGCCATTCTCGGTTCGACGGGTTCCATCGGTACCAATACGCTGGCTGTGGCGGCGGAGCACCCCGATCAGTTTGAAGTCATGGCGCTGGCAGCCGGAACCAATGTCGAAGAGATGGTGCGACAAGTGAACCGTTTTCGCCCCCGTCTGGTTTCCATGGCGACGAAGGAAGCGGCTGAGGCGGTGCAGAGCCGGGTGGATGCCGGCGTGAAAGTGATGTGGGGCGATGAAGGGGTGATGGCGGTAGCCACGCATCCGGATGCCGATTATGTTGTGTCCGCTTTGGTCGGCAGTCGCGGCCTGCGCCCGACATTGGCGGCGATCGAAGCGGGTAAGGCCATTGGACTGGCCAACAAGGAGACGTTGGTCACGGCGGGGCATATCGTCAAAAAGGCGGCGGAACGCGCGGGTGTCACCATCTACCCAATCGACAGCGAACACTCTGCGATTTTCCAATGTCTGAATGGGGAACGCCACAAGGATGTTCACCGGATCATCTTGACGGCTTCCGGCGGGGCATTTCGGGATTGGACGCGCGAGCAATTGGCCGAGGCGACGCCGGAGGCAGCGCTGAAACACCCCAATTGGTCGATGGGAGCCAAGGTCACCATCGATTCCGCCACCATGATGAACAAAGGGTTGGAAGTGATTGAGGCGCACTGGCTGTTCGATCTTTCATATGATCGGATCGATGTGGTCATCCATCCGGAGAGTATCATCCATTCGATGGTAGAGTTTGTCGATGGTGCCGTGATGGCACAATTGGGAACGCCGGATATGCGCGTACCCATTCAATACGCGCTCACGTATCCGAAGCGACTTTCGCTCAGCACGAAACGATTGGACTGGGTCGAGTTGGGCAGCCTTCATTTCCGCCGGGCGGATTTTGACCGGTATCCCTGTTTGAGAATGGCGTATGAGGCGGGACGAATCGGCGGTACGATGCCAACCGTCCTCAATGCCGCCAACGAAGTGGCTGTCGAACGCTTTTTGGCGCGGGAGATTTCCTTCTTGGAAATGGAGAAGGTCATTGAGCGGGTGATGGAACGGCACCAACCCATCACCGAACCTTCGTTGGAAGCGATCGATGAGGCAGACCGATGGGCGAGAAGCGTCGCCTACGATGACCGGGTACGCGTGTGAAAGCCAAGGGATGTCTGGTGCGGCCGATATGCACCAGACACGCCCTTGCCATTGAAAAACAAGGCGGTGATCGGGATGCAAACCATCTTGTCGTTTGTCATCGTGTTGAGCGTGTTGGTGTTTATTCATGAATTGGGACATTTCCTCTTTGCCAAACGGGCGGGCATCTTGGTGAGGGAGTTCGCCATCGGGTTCGGTCCCAAGATTTTCTCCCGTTGGAAAGGGGAAACCCTGTATTCGATCCGCGCTTTACCGTTGGGTGGCTTTGTACGTATGGCGGGGGAAGACCCGGAAATCGTCGAATTGCAGACGGGATCCAAAGTGGCTGTGGAATTGGACGATCAGGATCGTGTGACGGGATTCTTTTTCCCAAAACATCCGAAGTACCAGTCCCTGCCCGTTAAAGGGAAAGTAACGGGAATGGATTTGGAAAAGGACCTGTTTGTCCGTCTGGAGACGGAAGATGGGCGTCCCTTACGTTATGACGTTCATCCGCAAGCCTTTCTGTACCGCGATCTAAAGGATAAAACACAAATTGCTCCTCTGGACCGGCAATTCAGTTCCAAAACACTGGGGCAGCGTGCGTTGACAATATTGGCGGGACCCGTTTTCAACATCGTGTTGGCCACAATATTGTTCATGGTCTTGGTCAAACTGACCGGTGTCGAATCCAAGGTGATTCACGATGTGGTACCCGGTTCACCCGCGGCCGAGTCTGGGTTAAAATCGGGAGATGTGATTCGTGCCGTGAACGGTCAAACGATCCGTGATGGTGACGACTTGCGGGATAAAGTGCAGCAATCACAGGGACAACCGATTTTGGTCACGGTGCAGCGTGGGGACCAGGTTTTTCAAACCAAGGTGAAACCGATCTGGAACCCGCAAATCAAGCAGTATCTCATGAATGTACGCTTGCAGCAGCAACCGGCCACCGCCACAGAAGTGGTGGCAAAGGGGGCGAAAGAGACCGTCATATGGACGGATCGGATCTTCGAGGGATTTGGCCAATTGATCACAGGCAAAATTGGCATCCAGTCCCTGGGAGGGCCGGTACAGATCGCCTCCATCACCGGACAGGCTGCAGAAGCAGGATTTCTCGCTTTGATCAGGTGGACGGCTTTACTCAGCCTGTATCTCGGTGTATTTAATCTGTTGCCCATTCCGGCCTTGGACGGAAGCCGACTGGTGTTTATCGGATTGGAGGCTTTGCGTGGACGGCCGGTAGATCCGAACAAAGAGAGCATGGTTCACTTTGTCGGATTCGCTTTGCTGATGGTACTGATGTTGGCAGTGACGTACAACGATATCATGAAGGTGTTTTTCAGTCAACGTTGAAGGGTGAAATGAGGAGAGATCGATGAGGCAAAAAACAGCTTTGATACCTACCTTACGTGAAGTTTCCGAAGCGGAGATGGTCAGCCATCGCCTGATGCTCCGGGCTGGCTTGATCCGTCAACTGGCGGCGGGAGTTTACACATATATGCCGCTGGCGTACCGCGTGTTGCGGAAAGTGGAACAGATTGTGCGCGAAGAGATGGATCGGACGGGTGCGCAGGAGTTGTTACTGCCGGCGATGCATCCGGCCGAACTTTGGCAAGAAACCGGTCGGTACGAAACCTACGGACCGGAACTGGTCAAGCTGAAAGACCGTCACGAGCGGGAGTTTGTTTTGGGACCGACTCATGAAGAAGTGATCACCGATCTGGTTCGTCACTTCGTCAATTCGTATAAACGTCTGCCGATGACGTTGTATCAGATCCAGACCAAATTCCGCGACGAGCGTCGTCCGCGATCCGGTTTGTTGCGCGGTCGGGAATTTATCATGAAAGATGCCTACTCTTTCCACACGGACCGGGAAAGCCTGGACGAGACTTACCAAGCGATGTACGATGCCTATGTCAACGTGTTCACCCGTTGCGGATTGGATTTCCGTGCGGTGGAAGCGGACGCCGGCGCCATCGGAGGAAAGGGGACGCACGAGTTCATGGTGCTGGCCGACTCCGGTGAGGATACGATTGCGCTCTGTAATGACTGCGACTATGCGGCCAATATCGAAATGGCCGAGGTGGTGTTCAACGAACCGACGGAAGTGACGCGCGGGGAGCGTCAGCCGGAGAAAGTAGCCACCCCGAAGGCGTCCACCATTGAAGAAGTGACAAAAGTGTTGGGCGTTGAGTCGGATCAGGTGATCAAAAGCATCTTGTTCGTCGCCGACAAGGAACCGGTACTGGTTTTGGTTCGCGGTGACCATGAAGTGAACGAGGTCAAGGTGAAAAACGTGCTGAACGCCGCGATCTGCGAGTTGGCTGACGAAGCGACCGTCCGGCGCGTGACAGGAGCACCGGTCGGTTTTGCCGGGCCGGTCGGCTTAAAGGAAAAAGTGAAAATCCTGGCCGACCAGGCTGTCAAAGTGATGCCCGAAGCGGTGGTTGGTGCCAACGAAGCTGACGCGCACTTGATTCATGTGGTGCCGGAGCGGGATTTCCAAGTGGATCTGTATGCCGATTTGCGCAACATCCAAGAGGGCGATGTCTGCCCGCGTTGCGGTGGCTCCATCCGGTTTGCCCGCGGCATCGAAGTGGGACATGTGTTTAAGCTAGGCACCCGCTATAGCGAAGTGATGCGCGGGACGTTCTTGGACAAAGAAGGTCGGGAGCAACCGTATATTATGGGATGTTACGGGATCGGCATCTCCCGGACGGTGGCGGCGGTCATCGAGCAACACCATGACGAAAACGGGATCATCTGGCCGTCCAGCATTGCTCCGTTCCAAATTCACCTGATCGCCGTCAATATGAAAAACGAGGATCAGGCGCGTACGGCTGAACAATTGTACGAAGCGCTGAAACAAGCCGGATATGAAGTGTTATTTGACGACCGGGAAGAACGTGCCGGCGTGAAGTTCAAAGATGCCGACCTGATCGGCATTCCCCTTCGGATCACGGTGGGGGCCAAAGCCGCGGAGGGATTGGTCGAATACAAATTCCGCCGATCCGGAGAAAGTGGCCAGTTGGCCGTACAGGAAGTGTTGGAGCAACTGCCGGAGCTGCTCAAACGCGTGGATCAACCGGTGTCGTGAAGCTGACAATAACACCCCCGCACGAAAAGGTGCGGGGGTTTCAATTTGCCAAGCCCTGACGGATGGTTTTCGTTGGGGCTTTGATCACTTTCGAAATGTCGACGCATAAAGCGAACAACCTCCTAGTCGCCTATCTCTCTTTCTGATACACTCTTAAGAGACGAAATGGTAGGGAGGTGAACCGGACGATGTCTTCTGCGGCTCTCAAACTGGAGAAGTTGTTGGCGCATGCCAATCTGTCGCCAGAGTGGTGGAACGAGCATTTTTCGGGTGCGTACATAGAAAAGGTTCGGGTCAGTCGCAAGAGGCAGTCATGGACGATCCTTCTTCGCTTGCCCCGTTTGGTACCTCCGCATATCGTACAGGAGGCGCAAGAGCGGATTTCCCGGGCGTTTCAGGCGTATGCCCGCGTTTCACTCAAGGTCCGCTTTGATCATGTGGAAATGAACCAGCTGCTGGAGGTTTACTGGCAAGTGATCCGGCATCATGTGGCAGAGAACGTTTCCGCTGCAGCAGCTGGTTGGTTGGGCAAAGCAACATGGAACTGGGAACGGGATCGGCTCACCATCGTGTTTCCCAATCCGATGATGTTGAATATGGCACGTCAAAAACGGGTGGACGATGCAATCGCTTCCTATTTGCAGGATCTTTCCGGCGGACGCATTTCGGTGATCCTGTCGAGTGAACAGGCCGAAACGGCGGAGGAGCGCTTTCGCGAACAACAGGAAGAAGCGATGCGCGCATTGGTGGAGGAAGCGTTGGTTCAGCGTGAGGAAGCCAAGTCTGGGTCGGCGGAACCACCCGCCCACGAGCCGGAAGAGCTGGCGATCGGATACGACTTTCAGGATGAACCGATTCCGATCAGACAGATTCAGGAAGAAGAGCGACGCGTCGCCATCAAGGGGGAAGTATTCAATTCCGAGGTTCGCGAATTGCGAAGCGGACGGACGCTGTTGACGTTTAACCTCACTGATTTTACGGATTCGATTCAAGTCAAGGTGTTTGCCCGCGACAAAGAAGATGCGGCCATGCTTTCCCGCGTCAAAGACGGTATATGGGTGAAGGCGCGCGGCTCCGTCCAGTTTGATACCTTTGCCCGTGAGCTGGTGTTGATCGCAAACGACTTGCGCGAGACGGCCCCGGTGCGCAGGATGGACACGGCGGAAGAGAAACGGGTGGAATTGCATCTGCACACGTCGATGAGTGCGATGGACGGTGTATACGATGCGGGTGATATGATCAAACGGGCGGCCGAGTGGGGTCACCCAGCGGTGGCGGTCACTGACCACGGTGTCGTGCAGGCGTTTCCCGAAGCCTACAGTGCGGGGAAAAAGCACGGCATCAAGGTGATTCTGGGTGTCGAGGCGTATGTGGTGGACGATGGGGTCCCGATTGTGATGAACGCTGCCCACCGTGAGCTGAAAGAGGATACCTATGTGGTGTTCGACGTGGAGACGACGGGCTTGTCCGCCGTGCACGACACCATTATCGAGCTGGCCGCGGTCAAGGTGAAAAACGGTGAAATTATTGACCGTTTCGAGTCGTTTGCCAACCCGCACCGTCCGCTGACAGCCCAGATTACGGAACTGACCGGGATTACAGACGACATGCTGGAAGGGGCACCGGAAGTGGAGGACGTGCTGTCCCGTTTTCTGGAGTTTGTCGGCGACAGCGTCCTGGTGGCTCACAATGCCCGTTTCGACATGGGCTTCTTGCAGATGGGAGTAAAACGGATGGGGTTGCAGTCGGTGACCAACCCCGTCATCGACACATTGGAATTGGCCCGCTTCCTCTATCCGGGGATGAAAAACTACCGACTGAACACCCTCTGTAAACAGTTTGACATCCATCTAGAACAGCATCACCGGGCCATCTATGATGCGGAAGCGACCGGATACCTTACGTGGAAGATGATCGTCGACTGCGTCGAACGGGATATCCGATATCTCGAACAGCTGAACGATTTCACCGGTGAACGGGATATCAGCCGTTTGCGGCCTTTTCACGCGATTATACTTGTCCAAAATGAAACCGGTCTGAAGAACCTTTACAAGCTGATTTCGCTTTCCCATCTGAAATACTTCGGTAACAAAACACCACGCATTCCGCGCAGTGAACTGATCAAACACCGGGAAGGGCTGATCATCGGGTCAGGTTGTGAGAAAGGGGAGCTGTACGAGGCGGCATTGCAGAAGTCTCCGCAAGAAGTGGAAGCGATCGCGCAGTTCTACGATTATCTGGAGATCCAGCCGGTGGAAGTGAACCGCCACCTGATCGAAAAAGGGATCGTCGAAAGCGAGGAGCGTCTGCGCGAGGCCAACCGTTTGTTGGTGGAGATCGGGGAGAAATTGGGCAAACCGGTGGTGGCCACATCCAATGCCCACTACCTTGACGAGTGGGATGCGATATACCGTGAGATTTTGGTGGCCAACGACAACCGTTTCCGTCAAACCGACCCGTTGCCCAAAGTCTATTTCCGCACCACCGACGAAATGTTGGAGGAGTTTTCGTATCTCGGCGAAGACAAGGCGTTTGAGGTGGTGGTGGCTAATTCACGCAAAATTGCTGATATGGTGGAAGAGCTGAAGCCTTTCCCTGATGAATTGCACACCCCGATCATCGAAGGCGCGGACGAAGAGCTGCGGCGCATTTGTTATGAGACGGCAAAAAACACGTATGGTGATCCGCTGCCGGACATCGTGCGCGAGCGGTTGGAAAAGGAACTTAACAGCATTATCAAGCACGGGTTTGCCGTTATTTATCTCATCGCTCATAAATTGGTGACCAAATCGCTGTCCGACGGATACCTGGTAGGATCGCGGGGGTCGGTCGGATCGTCTTTTGTGGCGACGATGAGTTCGATCACAGAGGTAAACCCATTGCCGCCGCACTATATCTGTCCCAACTGCAAATACAATGAATTTATCACCGACGGCTCGGTGGCGTCCGGTTTCGACTTACCGCGCAAGGATTGTCCGGAGTGTGGTACGCCGTTGAAAAAAGACGGGCACGATATCCCGTTTGAGACGTTCCTCGGATTCGAGGGGGACAAAGTACCCGATATCGATTTGAACTTCTCCGGGGAGTACCAGCCCCGCGCCCACAAATACACTGAGGAATTGTTCGGCAAGGATTACGTGTATCGTGCCGGAACGATCTCGACGGTGGCTGAAAAGACGGCGTATGGGTTTGTGAAAAAGTACCAGGAGGAGCGGCAGCTCAACTGGCGGAATGCAGAGGTCGAGCGCATGGTGCGCGGATGCAGCGGGGTGAAGCGGACAACCGGGCAGCATCCCGGCGGGCTGATGGTCATTCCCAACAACCGGGAAGTGTATGATTTCACCCCCATTCAGCGTCCGGCGGACGATCCCAAATCGGAGACGATCACGACGCACTTCGATTACCATGCGATCAGCGGCCGCCTGTTGAAACTGGATATCCTGGGTCACGACGATCCGACAGTGATCCGCATGTTGCAGGATTTGACCGGTGTGGACCCCAAAACGATTCCGACCGACGATCCCGAAGTGTTGAAGCTGTTCAGCGGGACGGAGTCGCTCGGGGTGACACCGGAGGACTTGGGCGGCAACACGATGGGTACCCTGGGCATTCCCGAATTCGGCACCCGTTTTGTCCGTCAAATGCTGGAGGACACCAAGCCGACTACATTTGGCGAGCTGGTCCGCATCTCCGGGTTGTCCCACGGGACCGATGTGTGGCTCAACAACGCCCAGGATCTGATCCGCAGTGGTACGGCGAAGCTGTCCGAGGTGATTTCTACCCGGGACGACATCATGGTCTATCTGATCTACAAGGGATTGCCACCCTCCAAAGCGTTCAAGATCATGGAGAAGGTACGGAAAGGGAAAGGTCTGACCGACGAAGAGGCCGATTTCATGCGGCAGCATAATGTGCCGGAGTGGTATATCGAATCCTGCCGCAAGATCAAGTACATGTTCCCTAAAGCACACGCGGTGGCTTACGTGATGATGGCCGTGCGCATCGCTTGGTTCAAGGTGTACTATCCGGCGGAGTATTATGCCACCTATTTCTCGGTTCGTGCCGACGATTTCGACTTGGAGCTGGTGCTCAAGGGTAAGGATGCGATCCGTCGGCAGATCGAGGAGATCCTGGAAAAAGGTAACGCCGCCACGGCCAAGGAAAAGGGCTTGCTGACCGTATTGGAATCGGCGCAGGAGATGTTGGCCCGCGGCCTCAAGTTCGGTAACATCGATTTGTACCGCTCTGACGCCATCCGGTTCCAGGTGGACGGCGACCGCCTGCTTCCGCCGTTTTCCTCCGTCTCCGGTATTGGGGAAAACGCGGCGCGCAATATCGTACAGGCACGGGAGCAGGGCGAGTTTCTCTCCATTGAAGACTTGCAAAAGCGGAGCCGTATATCCAGCGCAGTAGTGGAAGTGCTTAAAAAACTGGGTTGTCTCGAAGGGTTGCCGGAGAGCAACCAGTTGACGCTGTTTTAAATCAAATCGGATTGCGCTTCGCAACCGGTTGGTAGGGCGTGTCTGGCCATCCGTGAGTTGCTACGCGTTCCCAAAGAGCGATTGACCAAGCCCCGGCCGAGCGGAGAACGGAAAAACACGGGAATTGGATCGCGGGTCATTTCCTCTTAAGCGAAGCGAACTTTGTCAGTGCCCCGGCATTCGGTTCGGGGCGGACTTTGGCTTCATCATTGACGGGCGCAGGTGGAGCGAGTCTAAAAAGCCATGCGGACTATATACACACCAGACACGCGTCAAGCTTCCCCCTCCTTTTTGCCACACCGTTCCAGTTTCATTGCATCCGACGAAATGATTGTGATATAATGATTTTGGCTAAACTGTAGCGTAGATATCGTCCGGCCGAAAAGAGTGGGTCATAGCCCACTCTTTCGCTTTGTCGCACGGGTTCTGGACAAGAAAGGCACACATGAAGGAGGGTGCGGGTTGAGCCAGCAGGTAGTGGAAACGGTTGAACAGTTGGCGGCCCCCATTTTGGCAGCGGAGGGGCTGGAACTGGTCGACATCACGTTCCAAAAGGAAGGAAAAAACTGGTATTTGCGTTTGTTCATCGATAAAATCGAGGGGCGCGTCGACTTGGACGACATCAGCCGCGTCAGTGAAAAGCTGAGCGAAGAACTGGACCGTGTCGACCCCATTCCCGGGGCCTATTTCCTGGAGGTTTCTTCGCCGGGGGCGGAACGGCCGCTGAAAAAACCACGGGATTTTGAGCGGGCCGTGGGAAAATTCGTCCATATCACCACGTTGGAGCCGGTTGCCGGACGCAACAAGTTTGAGGGAACATTGACTGCATACGCGCCGGATGTGCTCACGGTCGAGGTCGAAGGCAAACCGGTGGAAATTCCATTTGACAAAGTATCGAAAGCACGGTTGGCCATTGTTTTTTAATCGAAGGGAGGAGAACGATTCCGATGAATGCAGAGTTCATCGAGGCCCTCAATCAGCTGGAAAAAGAGAAAGGCATCAGCAAGGACGTGTTGATCGAGGCGTTGGAAGCCGCGCTGATCTCCGGTTACAAACGCAATTTCCACTCCGCGCAGAACGTGCGGGTGGACATTGACCGTGAAACCGGCGTGGTGCGTGTATTTGCTCGAAAAACAGTCGTCGATGAGGTAACTGATCCGCGGTTGGAGATATCGCTGGAGGCCGCCAGGGAGATCAATCCCGCCTATCAGCTGGATGATATCGTCGAAATTGAAGTGACACCGAAAGATTTCGGACGGATCGCTGCCCAGACCGCCAAACAGGTGGTCACCCAACGCATCCGCGAGGCTGAACGCAATATCATTTACGACCAGTTTGTAGATCGCGAGGAGGACATTGTCACTGGCGTGGTACAGCGGGCCGATCATCGCCAGTACTATATCGACCTGGGCAAGGTGGAAGCGCTCCTGCCGTATAACGAAACGATGCCGGGTGAGCGTTTCAAACAGGGCGAACGGGTGAAAACGTACATCACCCGGGTCGAGAAATCGACCAAAGGGCCGATGATCTATGTTTCCCGTACCCATCCCGGTCTTTTGAAACGGTTATTTGAGTTGGAAGTGCCAGAAATCTACGAAGGGATCGTTGAGATCAAATCGGTGGCGAGAGAAGCCGGCTTCCGTTCCAAAATCGCGGTGTCGTCTCGGGATGAACAGGTGGACCCGGTCGGCGCTTGCGTGGGACACCGCGGCATGCGTGTGCAGACAGTGGTGAATGAGCTGCGCGGAGAGAAAATCGACATCGTCCGCTACTCCGATGATCCGCAGGAATTCGTTGCCAATGCGCTCAGTCCATCCAAGGTGGTCAGCGTGGACATCTTGGAGGATGAGAAAGTGGCTCGCGTGGTCGTGCCGGACCATCAACTGTCGCTGGCGATCGGCAAAGAAGGGCAGAATGCCCGACTGGCGGCCAAATTGACCGGTTGGAAGATCGACATCAAGAGCGAATCGGAAGCGCAAGAAGAAGCAAATGTTGATGAGGTAACCGACACCTTGGAACCGGATGTAGAAACAACGGAAGAAGAGAACGCATAAGCCGATCGTAACAACTTTCCATCCATCTGAAGGAGGTGGACGGAGCGATGCGGACCAGAAAGGTACCGATGCGAAAATGTGTCGCGTGTCAGGAAATGATGCCGAAAAAGGAACTGATTAGGGTGGTTCGGACACCGGAGCAAGAGATCCTGATTGACCCCACCGGGAAAAAATCGGGTCGAGGCGCTTATCTGTGCGGTAAGGAGGAGTGCTTCCGGTTGGCCAAAAAGAAAAAAGCGCTGGACCGGGCACTCAAAGTGCAAGTGGACGATTCGATCTACGACCGGTTACAAGAAGAGTTGTCACGGGTGAATTTGCATGGATAAACGGTTACAACTGCTTGGCTTGGCACAGCGCGCGGGGAAAGTCGTGACCGGAGAGGAAGCAGTGCTGCGGGCAATCCGCTCGGGTCAAGCCGCCGCGGTGATTTTGGCGGAAGATGCATCCGACAACACGCGGAAGCGGTTTACCGATAAATGTTCATACTACAATGTTCCCCTTTGGTACATGGGGACACGGACTGAACTGGGAAGAGCGATCGGGAAGCCGGAACGGGTGGTGATTGCGCTCACTGACCCCGGTTTTGCCCGTGCGATGAGGCAGAAGGCAGAGTAACAGACGGGGGTGACGAGTTTGACCAAACTTCGTGTATACGAATATGCAAAACAGATGAATATGAGTAGTAAGGAAGTATTGACCATCCTGCAACGGATGAACATCAACGTGAATAATCATATGAGCGTAATGGACGATCAAATGGTGCAAAAGGTGGAACAGTTCATCAAAAATGTGAAGGAGCAAAATGCTCCGATCAAAGCGAAACAGTCCGGGGTATCCGGCAACAAACGCCCAAACGGATCGTCCAAAACGCAAGAGGAAACCAAAGGACAACCAAAAGCGGCGGAGCAAAAAAACATGGGTGGGAAGAACAAAGAGGTGAACATGAAGAAACAACGGAACAAAGCAGCAAACGATACCGGGGAAACGGTCGGAATCAAAGGAAAATCATCACGTAAAGGTGCGTTTGACAACCGCGAGAACGGTGGAAAAAAAGGACGGGGCAAAAAACAAAAAGATCGGAATCGTCGTCCTGCGCAATCGGAGAAACCGGCACCGAAGCTGCCGTCGGAAATTGAGATTTCGGGACCGATGACAGTTGGTGAAGCAGCCAAACTGATGCGTCGGGAAGCTGCTGATGTAATCCGCAAGTTGATGGGTCTCGGTGTGTTGGCCACCATCAACCAGGAAATCGATCCGGATACGATCACCCTGGTGGCGGAGGAATATGGCATCAAGGTAAAAGTCAAAGAAGAGATCGACGAATCGGCCTTTGAAGAAATCGAAGAAATCGATGATCCCGAAGATTTGCAGGAACGGCCGCCAGTGGTTACGATCATGGGGCACGTGGACCACGGAAAAACCACGCTGTTGGATACGATTCGCCACTCCAATATCACAGCGGGAGAAGCCGGGGGCATTACCCAACACATCGGAGCATACCAAGTGGAAGCCAATGGCAAGAAAATCACGTTCCTCGACACCCCAGGTCACGCCGCGTTCACGACGATGCGGGCGCGCGGAGCCAAGGTGACGGACATCACCGTGCTGGTCGTCGCTGCGGATGACGGTGTGATGCCACAGACCGTGGAGGCGATCAACCACGCCAAGGCGGCCGACGTGCCAATCATCGTGGCGGTGAATAAGATGGACAAACCGGATGCCAATCCGGACCGCGTCAAGCAACAATTGATGGAACACGGTTTGGTGCCGGAAGAATGGGGTGGAGACACCATTTTTGTCCCTGTGTCCGCACTTAAGGGTGAAGGGATTGACGAGCTTCTGGAAATGATTTTGCTCGTGGCCGAAGTGCAGGAATTGAAAGCCAATCCCAATAAACGTGCGCGCGGTGTCGTCATCGAAGCCGAGTTGGACAAGGGACGCGGACCTGTCGCCACCGTGTTGGTGCAAAACGGGACGTTGCGTGTCGGTGACAGCATCGTGGCCGGCAACTACTTCGGTAAAGTGCGGGCGATGGTCAACGACCGTGGACGAAGGATCAAAGCAGCACCGCCGTCTACGCCGGTGGAAATTTTGGGACTGCAGGACGTGCCGAATGCCGGGGATGCGTTCATGGTCTTTGAAGACGAGAAAAAAGCGAGGGCCATCGCTGAAAAACGTGCTGAGAAACAGCGGCAACAGGAGCTGCGTGCGCAAAGTCGCGTTACGTTGGACGATCTGTACAAGCAGATTCAGGAAGGCGAAGTGAAGGAGCTCAACATCATCATCAAGGCCGACGTGCAGGGTTCGGTGGAGGCGTTGCGCGGGGCCTTGGAAAAGATCGATGTCGAGGGGGTTCGGGTGAAGATCATCCACTCCGCTGTGGGTGCGATCACCGAATCCGACATCATTCTGGCATCTGCTTCTAATGCGATCATCATCGGTTTCAACGTCCGGCCTGAACCGAATGCCCGGGCCACGGCGGAACAGGAAAAAGTGGATATTCGACTGCACCGCGTGATTTACAATGTGATCGAAGAAATCGAAGCGGCGATGAAGGGGATGCTGGACCCCGAATACGAAGAAAAAGTGGTCGGTTCGGCAGAAGTGCGTCAGATCTTCAAAGTCTCCCGGATCGGGACGATTGCTGGTTGCTACGTTACGGAGGGCAAAATTGTCCGCGACGGAAAAGTGCGCTTGATCCGCGACGGCATCGTGGTACACGACGGGGAGATCGACACACTGAAGCGCTTCAAAGACGATGTGCGTGAAGTAGCTCAGGGATACGAATGCGGTTTAACCCTCAAAAACTTTAACGACATCAAAGAGGGCGATGTGGTCGAAGTGTACGTCATCCAAGAAGTGGAGCGGTGAACGTGTACGTCGGCATTCAGGAATGTGAAGGACGGATCATCGGATCCACCTCGCTCAAAGAGAAGCGTCGGGTGATCAAGAGCGGGATCAGCCGGATTCAACACCGGTTCAACCTGTCGGTGGCGGAAGTCGGATTCCAGGACGACCGCCAACGCACCCGCTTAGCCATGGCCGGAGTCGGCTCCAGCAGAAAAGTGGTGGAACAGGAGCTCCGGCAGGCTTTGCGCCTGCTGGAGGATTTGGATGGATTGGAAATTTTGCACGCGGAACTATCGTTCGTGTAGATCACCAGGAGGAGGTATCGGCGATGGCTCGCATCCGCGTGAGTCGCGTCGGCGAACAAATCAAAAAAGAGTTGAGCCAGATTTTGCAACAAGAACTGAAAGACCCCCGCATCGGTTTTGTTACGATCACCTCGGTCGAAATGAGTGGGGATCTCCAACACGCCAAAGTCTATGTCAGCGTCATGGGCGACGAAGAGCAGAAGAAAAACACCTTGGCGGCATTGAACAAGGCCAAGGGATTCATCCGGTCGGAGATTGGGCGACGCATTACCTTGCGTCATACGCCCGAGCTGGTCTTCAAGGTGGATGAATCCATCGAGCACGGTCAATACATCAATCAATTGTTGAGAGAAGTGAAAACGGATGATGTGGGAGACCAATAATCAATTGGAGGCGGCCACCCGTTTCGTTCAGGACGCTGACCGGTTTCTCGTGGTTTCCCATGTCAATCCCGACGGTGACGCGATCGGTTCGACCCTCGGCGTCGGGCAAATCCTGAAACAATTGGGGAAACGTTACGTGATGGTCAACGAATCCGCTATCCCGCAGAAATATCAATTCCTCCCGGATTGTGGCCAAATCCGGTCCCCGGAAGATCTTCGCACCGAGGCGCCGTTTTCCTATGTAATCGCGGTGGATGCGGCGGATGCTGATCGCATGGGGGAGTGTCGGAAGCTGTTCGCCCGGGATGTGCACATTCTCAACATCGACCATCACGCCACCAATGACCGCTTCGGCACGGTCAACGTGGTCATTCCTGATGCGGCGGCGACGGCGCAAGTGCTGTACGATTGGGTCGAACAGATGGGATTGGAGTGGACCCAAGAATTGGCCACCTGCATTTACACGGGGTTATTGACTGATACGGGCGGCTTTCGATACGCCAATACCACCCCCCGGGTGATGAACCAAGCGGCCCACCTGATCGATCGGAAAGTGGAAGCACACCGGATTGCGGAGGAAGTGTTGGAAACCACTACGTTGGCGCATTTGCAACTGTTGCGCAAAGCGCTGGAAACGCTGCGCCTTTCCAAAGACGGGCAGATCGCCTGGATGTGGATCCGGCGGCGAGACATCGAAGCGACAGGAGCCAGAGAAGAGGATTGGGACGGCATCGTCAATTACGCCCGTAATGTGATGGGCGTTGATGTGGGCATTCTGTTCCGTGAAGTCAATGAGAAAACGATTCGCGTCAGCTTTCGCTCGCGCAGAATCGTGGATGTCGGCGCATTGGCACAGACATTGGGTGGTGGCGGACATGCACGGGCGGCCGGCTGCACGATCATGGGAAGCGCCGGGGAAGTGGAACGGCAAGTGTTGCAAAAGGTGGCCAGCGCCCTGCGGCGCGTGGTGTCATGACGATTCATGGCATCATCCCCGTGCATAAAGCCCCAGGCATGACTTCCCATGATGTGGTGGCCCGTATCCGCAAGCTGACGGGACAAAGGCGCGTTGGCCACACCGGGACGCTGGACCCCGACGTGGAAGGGGTTCTTCCCGTGTGTTTGGGACAAGCCACGCGAATCGTGGAATATATTCAGGAATTGCCCAAACAGTATCTCGGTACCATGGTGCTGGGTCGTTCCACCGACACGGAGGATGCCTCGGGGGATGTGTTGGAGGATCGCCCCGTCGATCGCATTGATCCTGACGATATCAACGAAGTGTTCCAGCGTTTTCACGGCACAATCACGCAGATTCCGCCGATGTTTTCGGCGGTGAAGGTAAAGGGAAAACGGCTATATGAGTTGGCGCGCGAAGGGAAAGAAGTCAAACGCCCGTCAAGACAGGTAACCATATACCGCTTGCACGCTACCCGGATTCGGCCGGAAGGACCCTATCCCGAAGTGGACTTTGATGTCACCTGTTCCCGAGGGACCTATGTGCGGACGCTGTGTGTCGACATCGGCAAAGCGTTGGGTTATCCCGCTCACATGTCCCGTTTGATCCGGGTGAAAAGTGGCCCTTTTGTCTTGGAGGATGCGGTGACATTGGAAGAATTGGCGGAAGTGGCGGCGGACGGAAGATGGGAGGAAGTGCTCCACCCGATCGATGCGGTACTGGGTCATTTTCCGGCTGTCGTGGTATCAGGGCGGGCCGAATCCGGTGTGTTAAACGGACAGCCCCTTGAATGTGACCCAGTCAACGGATGCGATTGGGAAGGGCGTCTGATCCGGGTCTATGGTGACACTCACGGTTTTTGCGGTATTTACCGCTTGAATAATGACGGTGTCGCTTTGGCAGAAAAAGTGTTCCGGAATGGGTGAAGCGACATGGAGACGATTCATCTGCGATATCCGTTACAATCCTATGAACCCGTGCCTCCGGTGGCGTTAGCGATTGGCTATTTTGACGGTGTCCACCTGGGACATCAGGCGGTGATTCGGCAAGCCCGGCGGATGGCGCAAGAGCGGGGTATTCAAACAGCGGTGATGACGTTCCATCCCCATCCCAGGGAAGTGTTGGGCCAGGTCAAGATGTCCCGGTACCTTACTCCCCTTCCGGAAAAGCTGAAGCAGTTTGCGCAACTGGGAGTGGACCGAACATATGTGATGAGGTTCGATCGGGATTTCGCTGGTCTTTCCAAGGAATCATTCGTCGAAGAAGTGTTGATTCCGCTCCGTGTACAGGCGGTGTCCGTTGGATTCAACTTTCGGTTTGGCCATCGTGCACAAGGGTGTGCACAAGATCTGGATGTATTGGCAAAGGACCGTTTCGTCGCCGAAGTGGTCATGCCGGTAGTGGATGAAGGTATCACTGTCAGCAGCACGCGCCTGCGCCGTGCACTGGGCGATGGGGAAATGGAGTTGGCCCACCGCATACTGGGACGTCCCTATACCGTGAAGGGAACGGTGGTCCAAGGTGACCGGCGGGGGCGAACCATCGGCTTTCCGACGGCCAATGTGCAACCGGAGGAACCGTATCTCATCCCCAAAAACGGGGTTTATGTGGTACAAGTGCGTCGGAATGGCCGAATCGATACAGGCGTGATGAACATCGGGACCCGTCCTACCTTTGACGATCCCGTTCCGCGGCACACTTTGGAAGTGCATCTGTTCGATGTGAACGAAGACCTGTACGGTCAGACTCTGGAAGTGGCGTTCCTCCATTTTCTGCGAGAAGAGAAACGATTTGATTCCGTGGATGCACTGGTCAAACAGATTCGGGCGGACGTCGCACAGGCACGCAACTGGTTGACGACCCACGGATGGATTGGCCAACAAATGGGCTAGGGCACGGTGTGTCCCAGGAAATCAAGGCAAAAAATTCATCTCGGGAGTACCATTTTGCATCGTACTTATGTTATACTATTATTCGGCACTTCGAACGAATGGGTTCGATGTGACGACAGACCCTGGCGCGGGTGATCGAGTCACCTCGGCGATGACCTGGGCCATGGGCATATGCAATCAACAAGGAGGTGAAACGGCGATGAGCTTGAGCCAAGAACGGAAGCGTGAAATCATTAACGAGTTCAAAACGCACGAGAACGACACCGGATCCCCGGAAGTGCAAATCGCCATTTTGACGCAGCGGATCAACGAACTCAACGAACACCTGAAGAAGCACAAAAAGGACCACCATTCTCGTCGCGGTCTCTTGAAAATGGTGGGACATCGCCGGAACTTGCTCAACTACCTGAAAAAGAAGGACGTTACGCGTTACCGTCAATTGATTGAAAAATTGGGATTGCGTCGGTGACAAAAAGCGGGGTATTCCCCGCTTTTTTCAGTAGATGCCCTCTAAAACCATAGAGGGCAGGAAATACTGTTTAGATGAAGAAATTTAGCAATGTGCTGTTTGAGAGGAGGATACGTACTCGCTATGGAACCTGCAAAATTTGAGACAGAATTGGCCGGCAGGCGACTTGTCCTGGAATTTGGCAATTACGCCAATCAGGCCAATGGTTCGGTCCTGGTGCGTTATGGAGATACAGTGGTCCTCGCGACGGCAGTAGCCTCCAAAGAACCGAGAGATACCGACTTTTTCCCGCTGACGGTCAACTATGAAGAGCGTTTGTACGCAGTTGGCAAGATCCCTGGCGGATTCATCAAACGTGAAGGACGTCCGAGCGAAAAAGCGGTGTTGGCCAGCCGTTTGATTGACCGACCGATTCGGCCGCTGTTCCCGGATGGTTTCAGAAACGAAGTGCAAGTGGTGTGTTTGGTCTTGTCTGTCGATCAGGATTGTTCCTCTGAGATTGCCGCGATGATCGGCGCATCCGCCGCTTTGTCCGTGTCAGATATCCCGTTTGCAGGCCCGATTGCCGGCGTGATCGTCGGACGGGTGGATGGGAAGCTGGTGATCAACCCGACAGTGAAGCAGATGGAAAGTAGCGACATGCATCTCGTGGTAGCCGGTACAAAAGACGCCATCAATATGGTGGAGGCCGGGTCCAACGAGGTGCCGGAGGAAGATATCCTGGAAGCGATTCTCTACGGTCATGAGACGGTACGTCGATTGGTCGAGTTCCAAGAGGAAATCGTGCGGGCGATCGGCAAGGAAAAAATGGAGCCTGAACTGTACGACGTGCCGGAAGAGCTGGAGCGTCACGTTCGCGAGATGGCGACGGACCGGTTGATCCAAGCGGCGCAGATCGTGGAGAAACAAGAACGGCAAAACGCGATCGACTCGATCAATCAGGAAGTGCTGGAGGCGCTTGCCGAGGAATATCCGGAACAGGAAGCGGATATTCTCAATGTGCTGCATGACATCCTCAAAGAAGAAGTGCGGCGCATGATTCTCGAGGAAGGCAAACGGCCCGACGGACGGACCGCCGAAGAAATCCGGCCGTTATCCAGCGAAGTTCACATTTTACCGCGCACGCACGGTTCTGGTCTGTTCCGACGGGGTCAGACGCAAGTGCTCAGCGTGTGTACCCTGGGTGCACTGGGAGATGTGCAGATTTTGGATGGTTTGGATCTGGAGGAGTCCAAACGGTTCATGCACCATTACAATTTCCCGCCTTTCAGCGTCGGCGAGGCACGACCGATCCGGGCGCCGGGACGGAGGGAAATTGGCCACGGTGCGTTGGGTGAACGCGCGCTGGAGCCTGTCATTCCTTCCGAGGATGAATTCCCCTATACCATCCGGTTGGTATCGGAAGTACTGGAGTCCAACGGTTCCACCTCCCAGGCCAGCATTTGCGCGTCCACATTGGCGTTGATGGATGCGGGTGTGCCGATCAAGGCTCCGGTGGCCGGTATTGCGATGGGGTTGGTTAAAGAGGGCGACCGGGTGGCAGTGCTGACGGACATCCAGGGTATGGAAGACCACTTGGGTGACATGGACTTCAAAGTAGCCGGTACGCGCAAAGGGGTCACCGCCCTGCAGATGGATATCAAAATTGAAGGCATCGACCGTGACATCTTGAAAGCGGCGTTGGAGCAGGCGCGCAATGCGCGGATGAAGATCCTGGACAACATGGCGCAAGCGATCGCAGAACCGCGTCGCGAGTTGTCGCCTTACGCTCCGAAAATCCTGACGATGCGCATCCATCCGGACAAGATCCGCGACGTGATCGGACCGAGCGGTCGCGTGATCAACCGCATCATCGACGAAACAGGCGTCAAAATCGACATCGAGCAGGACGGCCGTATCTACATCGCTTCCACCGATCCGAAACAAAACGAAGCGGCCAAGAAAATCATCGAAGACCTGGTGCGCGAGGTGGAAGTGGGCGAAACGTATCTCGGCACGGTCAAGCGAGTGGAGAAGTACGGCGCCTTTGTCGAGGTCCTGCCGGGCAAGGAAGGGTTGGTCCACATCTCGCAACTGGCTGAAAATCGAGTGGCCAAAGTGTCGGATGTCGTGAAGGTGGGAGACACGATTTTGGTCAAAGTAACGGAGATTGACGACCAAGGACGGATCAACCTGTCGCGCAAGGCGGTATTGAAGGAGCAGCCCAACATCAAGATCAAGAACTGAACAGGGTCCCGTTTCCCCGCCCGACGGGGCGGACCCGGGATTTTTTCAAAAAAGAGTCAGAGCTGATCTGCCTCTTTTTTATTTGGTCGCGTACAAG
Source organism: Polycladomyces subterraneus (assembly GCF_030433435.1). NCBI lineage: Bacteria > Bacillati > Bacillota > Bacilli > Caryophanales > Thermoactinomycetaceae > Polycladomyces > Polycladomyces subterraneus. The sequence continues at coordinate 50,631 of NZ_JANRHH010000038.1, read as the reverse complement.
CTCCGCATAGGGAACGGATCGCCTGCATACGTTAGTACCAGCCCGTACGGGAGGTGCTTTCGGTGAGGCGATGGACGGCCAAAGGAGCCTTTTTGTTGATCTGTCTGCCGGTGGTGTGGGGGCTGGTTTCATCGGAACCCGTAGCCTCTTATGTGAGTCAGATTAAAGGAAAGGCCGAGCCGGTCTGGGGTTCCGACGACCTGTACGCTCGGATTCGGCAGGAAGCGCAAAAACGAGAAGAACCGCCGATCGATGCCCGGGTCGATCGGGTGTGGAAAGCCATTCCGGGCTATGACGGTCTTCAGGTGGATGTGGCGGCCACTTACCGGTTGGCCAAGCATAAAGGGTGGACGGAGCCAAAACAGTGGATCTATCGGGTTGTGCCCGCCCGGGTGACGCTCGACGATCTGGGACCCCACCCGATCTATCGCGGAAATGAACGTAAACCAATGGCCGCGTTGATGATCAATGTGGCATGGGGCACGGAATATCTGCCCACCATGTTGAATATCCTGCGGAAAGAGCGGGTCAAAGCGACGTTTTTTCTTGATGGATCGTGGTTAAAGGGTCATCCATCCGATGCGAAACGGTTAGTGGAGGCAGGGCACGAGATCGGCAATCATGCCTATTCTCATCCGATGATGAGCCGTCTCTCGCGGGAGCGAATGCGATCCGAGATGAAAAAGACGGAGCAGTTGATCCGTCAGACGTTGGGGATTCAGTCGCGATGGTTCGCACCACCCGCCGGCGATTACAATCAGGCGGTCGTGGAAGAAGCCGCTCGTCTGCATTTGAAAACAGTGTTGTGGACGGTGGATACGTTAGATTGGCGTCCCACTTCCACACCTGAATGGATGACGGCGCGTGTGAAAGCGGGTGCCGCTAACGGTGTGCTGGTGCTGATGCATCCCACTGACCGAACCGTAACGGCACTGCCTCAAATCATAAGCGTAATGAAGCAAAATGGAATAAAACTGGGAACGGTAAGTGAAGTTTTGTCTTCCAGCAGGGTGGAATCGGTTGAGCCCGTTCCACCGTTTTGATATAGTAGGGATACTTCTCTCTCCAAAAGACGTTTTCTTCCAATTAACAGAAGATGCAGTCCATAAGGGGGATCAATGTGATCGTTCAACATACATTGCCCAACGGGGTTCGTGTCGTGGCCGAACAGATTCCGTACGTACGTTCGGTGGCGTTGGGGTTGTGGGTCGGCGCCGGTTCCCGTCACGAATCCGAAGAAGACAACGGAATATCCCACTTTATCGAGCACATGCTGTTCAAGGGAACCCGGAAACGGACAGCGCGTCAATTGGCCGAAGCGTTTGATGAGATCGGCGGACAGGTAAACGCTTTTACATCCAAAGAGATGACGTGCTATTACGCCAAGGTGTTGGATCAGCATTTTCCGATCGCGTTGGATATTTTAGCGGATATGTTTTTTGAATCGACGTTTGCCGAAGGGGAAATCGCCAAAGAACAAAAGGTGATCGTCGAAGAGATTCGGATGGTGGAGGACACCCCGGATGATCTGATCCATGATCTTTTGTCATCGGTTGCTCTGAAAAACCATCCGCTGGGTTATCCGATCCTGGGCAGTGAAAGCAACGTGCGTTCCTTTGATCGCGGACGTCTGTTGTCCTATCGTGATCGATACTATCGGCCGGACAATCTGGTCATTGCCCTTGCGGGACATCTGCCGGACGATTTCATGTCATTGGTGGAATCTTATTTTGTGTCTTTTACGAGCGAACAGACAGCAGAAATGAAGCAACCTCCCTCGTTTTCCCATGAAGTGATCATCCGGAAAAAACAGACGGAGCAAACCCATCTCTGTTTGGGATTGCCCGGTGTCTCACTGGCTGATGAACGCATTTATCCTTTTATTCTTCTCAATAATATCCTCGGGGGCAACATGAGCTCCCGGCTATTCCAGGAAATACGGGAAGAGCGTGGGTTGGCCTATTCGGTTTACTCGTATCATTCCGCGTATCGCGATTGCGGATTGTTCGCTGTATATGCGGGAACAGCCCACGGGCAGGAAGAAGAAGTGACCGATCTGATTCTCCGAATACTGGAGGAAGTTCGGGAAAACGGTGTGACAGAATCGGAGTTGAAAAAGGCCAAGGAACAGATGAAAGGAAGCATGATGTTGGGTCTGGAGAGCACCAGTAACCGGATGAGCCGATTGGGGAAAAACGAGTTGCTGCTCGGTCGACATCTCACTTTAGACGAGATGGTGGCGCGCGTGGAAGATGTCACCTTGGAGGATGTTCGCAACATTGCCCGTGAGATTTTCTCTCAACCACTGTCAATGGCCCTGATTTCCCCGTCCGGGAACATTCCCGCATCATATGGGAGGGATCGACTTGTTTGAAGTGCGAGTCCGCCAACTTCCCGGTTGCGAAGATTTGCCGTTACCGGAGAAAATGTCGGAACAAGCCAGCGGTTTCGACCTCAGGGCGGCGGTTACGGAACCGCTGTTGATCGAACCGGGGAAGTGGAAATTGATTCCCACCGGGATTGCGTTGGAAATGCCGTCCGGGTTGGAGGCGCAGGTCCGGCCACGCAGCGGCTTAGCATTCAAAAAGGGAATCACGGTGTTGAATACACCAGGGACGATCGACGCCGATTACCGGGGAGAGCTGAGAATCATCTTAATCAATCTGGGGGAAGAAATCTTCACTATTGAACGCGGTGACCGGATTGCCCAGCTGGTCTTTCAGCAAGTGCCGCAAGTTCGGTTGATGCCGGCAAGGGAGTTAAGCGAAACCGTCCGGGGCAGCGGCGGTTTCGGCCATACCGGAATCTGAAGAAAAATGCGGGGGGACGTACGATGGAACCGACGCGTTTGACCGTGTTGGAACAGGAAATGGAGCGGTTGCGGTGGGAATTGTACCAAACGGATACCGATCCGCGGCATTTGTCTGAAGCGACCCTACTGCCCATCAGCAAGCAACTGGACGCACTGATTGTGGAGTATTACAAAGAAAAGAAGAAACAAATGTGAAGGGAGGTACCCTGAAAAGGGTACCAGGTTGTTGACTCGGGCTCCGATTTTCAGTCTCCGCTCCGCACTCGAGGGAAATTTTGACCCGCTGCTCTAAAAGTGGGTGGCCGTTTTCCCACGAGTGACCTTTGAGATTGTTGAAAGAGGAAACCGGCGCGCGCGGAATCGCGAGTGGTGAAAACAATTTGTCAGTAGTACAGCACCCTGAATGGGGTGCTTTTTTCATACCCGCTCGGACGAGGCGATACACTGTTAACAGAGTAAAGAATAGGGAGGAAATGTGATGCGATGGAGTGAGCTGACAGGAAAAGAGCTGATCGATTTGCAAAACGGGCAACGGTTGGGTGAATTGGGGAGGGCGGATTTGCTCATCGATCCGCAGACCGGAGAAATTGGATCACTGCTGTTTCCGGTTAGTCATTCGTGGTTTCAACGGAGACAGGACATGTTGACTATTTCTTGGAACAGGATTCGTAAAATCGGGCCGGATATGGTGATCGTCGATTCCGTCGGGGAACGAAACGGTTGGTATCACAGTGACAGAGGGCGGTAACCGATTCTTTTACCCTGTCATATGATGGCATCATACAGCGGCGATTTCCTTTTGGAAGGGTTCGTCTGGGGACGTCTCGTGAACGCTCCAAGGGAAAGGGGTCTTGGAGGATGATGACAGGGAAACATGTCGCGTTCCTCGGCGGGGATGCCCGTCAGTTGGAAGTGATTAAAAGTTGCATTGAACTGCAAGCTACGGTGAGCTTGATCGGGTTCGACAACTTGCAAAAGCCGTTCAGTGAAGCGAACCACCGCGAGTTGACCCATGAATTGCTGGAAACGGTGGACATATTGGTGTTGCCGATTGTGGGAACGGATGAGTATGGACAGGTGGACAGTGTTTTCACCTCCAAAAAATTGGTCCTGACGGAAACACATATACAATCCCTGCCCCGTCACGCCACCATCTACGCCGGCATGGCCAAACCGTACCTGCAGACTCTCTGTGCAGCTCATGGGATCCGTCTGATCGAACTGCTGAACCGGGATGATGTGGCCATCTACAACTCCATCCCGACGGTGGAAGGTGCACTGATGATGGCCATTCAAAACACCGACTTCACCATACACGGTTCCGTGTCGATGGTGTTGGGGCTGGGGCGTGTCGGTTTGACACTGGCACGTACGTTGAGCGCGATTGGCGCGAAAACCAGGGTGGGTGTTCGGCGGTCGGAACATGTAGCTCGCGCAGTCGAGATGGGATTGCAGCCTTTTTACTTATATGATTTGGCGCGGCAGGTGCATGATGTGGACTTATTGTTTAATACCATTCCATCCTTGGTCGTGACGGCGCAAGTGATCGCGCGGATGCCGCATCATGCGGTCATCATCGACCTGGCGTCCAAACCCGGCGGTGTCGATTTCGGGTATGCGGATAAGAGGGGAATCAAAGCCATGCTGGCCCCCAGTCTGCCCGGCATCGTGGCGCCCAAGACGGCGGGGAGGATACTGGCGCGAACGATGACCCGCCTGATGATGGAGGACATAGGGACAGAAGAGGTGGAAACATGAACCTGCAAAAAAAAACCATTGGATTTGCGTTGACCGGTTCTCACTGCACCCATGACGAAGTGTTGCCTCAGATGAGACGGCTCGTCCAATTGGGGGCGCGTGTCATCCCGATCATTTCCCATACGGTGGCCACGGTGGATAGCCGGTTCGGAACGGCGGAGGATTGGTTGCGTCAGATCAAGGAGATCACGCCGGAACCGATCATATCCACCGTACCGGAAGCGGAGCCGATCGGGCCAAAGAAAATGTTGGATTGTCTCGTAATCGCACCTTGTACGGGCAACTCGCTGGCGAGATTGGCCAACGCTTTGACTGACGGCCCCGTTTTGATGGCGGCCAAAGCCCAGATGCGCAATCATCGACCCGTGGTGATCGCCATCTCCACCAATGATGCGTTGGGCTTGAATGCCGCTAACCTGGCAAAGTTGTTGCCTGCCAAAAATATTTATTTTGTTCCTTTTGGACAGGACGCACCCGAAAAAAAACCCAACTCCATGGTGGCCCGAATGGAGCTGATCCCCGAAACCTGTGCAGCTGCGATCCAGGGTCGGCAATTACAACCCTTAATAGTTGAAAAGTATCGCTACTTGACTTCATAATAGTAAAGAGGCTTGTGAAGCAAACGAATGATTCTGGTTTGCGACGCCAGCATATACAAGGGTTCGCCGCTTGTGGAACCGCATCGAGGCGAAACAGGAAACAGGGGAGGAGATGCCGATGTCCGCACAAACGTATACGGTGGCCGTTGTCGGCGCAACGGGTGCGGTTGGACAACAAATGATCAAAACCCTGGAAGAGAGAAACTTTCCAGTCGGGGAACTGAAACCGTTGGCCTCTGCGCGGTCGGCCGGAACCACCGTTCGTTTCCGCGGTCAGGAGATCGTCGTTCAGGAAGCCACTCCGGAAGCGTTTGAAGGAGTGGATATTGCTTTGTTCAGCGCAGGAGGCGGTGTCAGTAAAGAATTGGCGCCCGAGGCTGCCAAGCGTGGGGCTGTGGTGGTGGACAACTCGAGCGCCTTCCGCATGGAGCCGGATGTACCGTTGGTGGTGCCGGAAGTCAATCCGGAAGAAATCAAAAAACACAAAGGGATTATCGCCAACCCGAACTGCTCCACGATTCAGATGGTGGTGGCGCTGAAGCCGTTGTATGATCGTTACGGGATCGAACGGATCATCGTCTCCACCTATCAAGCCGTTTCCGGCTCCGGTGCCAAAGCGATGGCTGAGCTGGAGGCACAAACCCGTGCTTATGTGAACGGGGACGAGATGCCGCTGAACGTGATGCCGGTCGCCAAATTGGATAAGCATTATCCGATTGCGTTCAACGTGATTCCGCAATGTGACGTGGCGCAGGAGAACGGGTACACTTTTGAGGAAATGAAAATGGTCAACGAAACCCGTAAGATCTTCGGGGACGAGACGATCGGGGTATCCGCCACGTGCGTGCGTGTGCCGGTATTGAGCGGCCACAGTGAATCCGTCTACGTGGAGTTGAAATCCGATTATGATCTGGACGAAGTGCGAGAGCTGTTACAGAACGCACCGGGTGTGATCGTCCAAGACGACATTTTCCAACAGATCTATCCGATGCCGGCCAACGTGGCGGGTCGCACGGAAGTGTTTGTCGGCCGCATCCGTCGGGATTTGACCAACCCCCGCGGGCTCAACTTGTGGGTTGTGGCGGACAACTTGTTGAAGGGCGCGGCAACCAACGCAGTACAGATCGCGGAAAAATGGATCGCATTCAAGGCATGAAGAAGGGATCGGTCAATGAAGATTTTAGTACAGAAATTTGGCGGCACTTCGTTGGCCACCTATGAGTTGCGCCAACGGGTGATTCACCATATACGAAACGGGTTAAACGAAGGATATCAACTGGTCGTGGTCGTGTCGGCGATGGGACGCAAGGGGGATCCTTACGCGACCGACACCTTGTTGGATCTGATCAACCAAAACGGGCGTTCTCTCCAACCGAGGGAACGCGATTTATTGCTGAGTTGCGGAGAAATCATCTCCGCAACCACTTTGTCGAGCATGTTACACCGGGAAGGGATCGATAATACAGTATTGACCGGTGGGCAAGCAGGAATCATTACCAATCATCAACATAACAATGCACAAATCATCACGATCAATCCCAGCCGCATTCGCCAAGAATTGAACAAGGGAAAAGTGGTCATCGTCGCAGGTTTTCAAGGGAAAACTACTGATGGCGAAATCACCACGCTTGGCCGCGGTGGGAGCGATACGACGGCCACCGCCCTGGGTGTAGCGCTGGGAGCGGAATTGGTGGATATCTTCACTGACGTGGACGGAATCATGACGGCTGATCCGCGGATCGTGGAAGACGCGGTTCCGTTGGAAACCGTCACCTATACGGAGATGTGTAATCTGGCGTTCCAGGGAGCCAAGGTAATTCACCCCCGTGCGGTGGAAATCGCCATGCAGACCAACGTGCCGATTCGTGTCCGCTCGACGATGACGGACAATCCGGGGACGCTCGTCACCAGCACCTCGGAAGTGACGCGACTGGCCGGGGAAGTGCAGGATCGTCTGATCACCGGCATTACGCAAGTGCCCAATGTTACGCAGATCAAAGTGAAAGCCAAGGAAGGGCAATACGATTTTCAGCTCAAGGTGTTCAAGGCGATGGCCGAAAACGGCATCAGCGTCGATTTTATCAACGTCAACCCGAGCGGCGTTGCTTATACCGTTTTTGACGAATTGGCGGATCGGGCCGAGGAAATACTCCGATCCCTCGGCTTCGAACCGGAGTTGCACCGTCATTGTGCTAAGGTTTCTGCGGTGGGGGCCGGTATCGCCGGTGTGCCGGGTGCGATGGCCAAGATGGTGGAGGCATTGACGGAAGAGGATATTCAAATTTTGCAGTCCGCCGATTCGCATACCACCTTGTGGGTGTTAGTGCGCGGGGAGGATATGGTGAAGGCTGTTCGGGCATTGCATCGTAAATTTGAGCTGCACAACATCCACTACCAGACGGCGGAGTGAACGGGGAGGGAACATCGTGAAATTCGGTCGTTTGCTGACAGCCATGATCACGCCCTTCACCTCGGAAGGAACCATTGATTGGCCGAAGGTGTCGGCGTTGATCGATCATCTGATTGCTACAGGTACGGAGACGATCATCGTCGCGGGAACGACGGGAGAATCGCCCACCCTCTCCCACGACGAGAAAATAGAGCTTTTCCGCCGTACGGTTCAACATGTGGCCGGCCGGGTCAGAGTGATGGCCAGTACGGGCAGCAACAACACGGCGGCTTCCGTCTCCTTGACGCGAGAAGCCGAACAAACGGGCGTTGACGGTGTCATGTTGGTAGCACCCTATTACAACAAACCGTCACAGGAAGGGCTTTACCGGCATTTCCGGACGGTGGCCGAGGCCACGTCCCTTCCGGTCATGGTATACAACATTCCGGGCCGCACCGGAGTAAATTTGACTGTGGAAACCATGGCCCGCTTAGCCGAGATCGATAATATTGTCGCTTTCAAGGAGGCAAGCGGCAGTGTCATCCAGGCCGGAAAACTAGCTGACCGTGTACCCGAAGGTGTAGCGGTATATAGCGGGGATGACGCACTCACCTTGCCGACGTTGGCCGTGGGCGGACACGGGATCGTCAGTGTGGCCAGTCATTTGGTTGGCTCCGGTATGCAGAAAATGATGCAAGCGTATTTTGCGGGCGATGTGCAGACCGCCGCCAAGTTGCATGCGCGGTATCTGCCGTTGTTTGAAGGTCTGTTCATGGCCCCCAATCCGGTGCCGGTCAAATATGCTCTGTCACTGAAAGGATTGTGCGAACCGCACGTCCGGCTGCCGCTGGTCGAACTGGATGAAGAGCAAAAAGAAAAAGTAAAGGCATTGGTGGAGTTGCTGTAAATCTCGAATATATTGTGTTGAGGGGCCCGTATCCGGGCCCCTATCTGCTGTTATGCGATGGGATAGTGGATTCTTGGTTGAGGATATATTCGATAAATCGGTACGCATTGCTTTAGAAGATCGTTCCACCTGCGCCCTATAAGGCAAGCTGGTCTTGGCTGCTCCGAACCTGGGAGTGTAGGATACGGGCAAAGTACGCTTCGCTTTTAGGAAATGGCCCTTGAATGAATACTTGCGCTTTTCGAAGCGAAGAAAAGTATGGCTTGGTCAGCCGCTCTCTTGAGAAGCATACAACCCGCTCGATTTTCGCAGACACGGAGAGTCCGAGAATCTTATCCACAATGTGCTTATATTCCGTGGGGAAGTTCCGTGAATAGGTCAAAATGGGTTACTTCCATGGTGTTAAACCGTTACGATTATTCTATGCAACCCCCCCGTCCCCACCATCCCCGAGGGTTCCATTCGAGTATCAAAGGCTTGTCATCACGCTGTTTCGGGGGCTTTTGTCTGCTTGCAAAAAGTCGACTCAAATTTTTCTTCCCTTTCTTGCCAGAGGGTTTTTTATTCGTGTATAATAACCATAAGTGACTTGTGCGGTTTCGGGTGAGCTACAACTGAATACAGGAGGTTACGTTTTTGACTAAGCACAACCTACGAGGCAAATTGACCATTTTTGCACTCGGTGGGTTGGATGAAATCGGGAAAAACATGTACGTGGTACAGTACGGGGACGATATCGTCGTCATCGATGCCGGACTCATGTTTCCAGAAGAAGACATGCTCGGGATCGATGTAGTAATACCGGATATCACGTACTTGTTAGAAAATCGTGAAAAGGTACGCGGGATCATCATTACTCACGGACACGAGGACCATATTGGCGCATTGCCTTACATTCTACGCTACCTGAACGTGCCGGTTTTCGGAACCAAGTTGACTTTGGGCCTGATCGAACACAAATTGCGGGAAGCGCATCTATTGAACGAGACGAAACGGGTATTGATCAACAACCGCTCGGAGATCAAGCTTGGTTCGATGAAAGCGACGTTTTTCCGGACCAATCACAGCATTCCGGACTCGGTCGGCGTCTGCTTGGAAACACCGGAAGGGATCGTGGTGCACACCGGTGATTTCAAGTTCGACATGACGCCGGTGAACGGCCAGACGGCAGACTTGCACAAGATGGCGGAGATCGGAAAAAGAGGTGTGTTGTGTCTGCTGTCAGACAGTACCAATGCTGAACGTCCGGGATTCACCGGTTCGGAAAAAAGCGTGGGCGAATCGATCGAGGAAGTGTTTCGAAAAGCGAAGCAGCGGATTATCGTCGCTACATTCGCTTCCAATATCCACCGTATCCAGCAAGTTGTGGATGCGTGCTACAACAACGGTCGCAAACTGGCGGTCGTGGGTCGGAGCATGGTCAACGTCGTCAATATCGGTATAGAACTCGGATATCTGCGGGTTCCGTCCGATTTGTTGATCGATCCGGATGATATCGGCCGGTTGCCCGCCAATCGGGTGGCAGTGATTTCCACCGGAAGCCAGGGTGAACCGATGTCTGCTCTGACACGCATGGCGCACGCTTCCCACAGAAAGGTGGAAGTGCTTCCAGGCGATACCGTCATCATCGCAGCCACACCGATTCCGGGGAACGAGAAATTCGTCGCACGTACAGTAGACCAATTGTTCCGAATCGGAGCAGATGTGGTATACAACGCCAATACGCCAAAAGGGGTTCACGTGTCCGGTCACGGTCAACAAGAGGACCTGAAACTGATGCTCAATCTGATTCGTCCCAAGTACTTCATCCCGATTCATGGTGAGTACCGCATGTTGCGGGCTCACGCCCAACTCGCCGAATCCGTTGGAGTGAAACCGGAAAACATCTTTATTTGCGATAACGGCGACACTGTCGAAATATCCAATGGAAAAGCTCGATACGGCCCGAAGATTCCCACCGGCAACATCCTGATTGACGGCTTGGGGGTCGGAGACGTCGGTAATATCGTTTTAAGAGACCGCAAACTGTTGTCACAAGATGGAATTTTAGTGGTTGTAGTCACCCTTAGCAAAACCAACGGGGCCATCTTGTCTGGGCCCGATATCATCTCGCGCGGTTTTGTCTATGTGCGCGAATCGGAACAACTGATGGAAGAAGCCAACCGCATCGTCACGCAGACGATGGAGAAGTGTGTCAAAGACCGCGTCAGCGAATGGGCTTCTTTGAAGACCAGCATTAGGGATACCCTGAGTCGATTCCTGTACGAACGGACGCGGCGTCGGCCGATGATTTTGCCGATCATCATGGAAGTGTGATCTTGAGCCGAGAGCCCTTGTCTTACAAGGGCTCTCGGCTCTGGTCTTTTTAGCTGTAACAATCCTTCTTGAAAGGGATGACTTTAGAGGATTCTCAACAGATATTTGCTGCGAATGTCGGACAAAACGTGTCCGTCAATTTTCCTGTAATCCAAAGGAGAGTGGAAAGGTTTCTGGTTTCGCTGTAAGGTGGAGAAGACACCCGAGTAGTAATCATGGAGAAAAATTGGTCACCTTCCTTGTTGGAGGCGACGGTCGGGAATTTGAAGCATTGCAGGTGAGAAAGATGAAATTGGAAATCACGCCGGAGGCACTGGATTGGTTTCGTCGGGAACTGTCACTGAAAGAAGGGGATACGGTTCGCTTGCTGATACATTATCAAGAACAAGAGTCGAATTGTTTTGCGGGTACGGGTTTCTCGATGCGATTTTCATTGGAGAAACCGAGGAAGACCGGTGTCATTGCCGAGGTTGAGGGCATAACGTATTTTATCGATGATGACGATCTGTTGTTCTACCCTGAATTTGAACGACTGGTGATCCTGTATAACCGTGGAGAGGACAGGATTGTCTATCAAATGGTCTAGGGCGTGTCTGGTGAATACAGTCCACATTGCTTTCCCGGCTCGTTTCACCTGTGTCTTGCAGGGAAGCAGATGATGACCACTCCGACCCGGTCAGCGCAGGACGTGGGTAAAGTACGCTTCACTTTGAGAAGATTGCGCGATATCAATCCTGCGCTTCCGGAACTTCGCTCAGTCAGGGCTTGGTCAGTGCTCGTCCGGGAAAACATTGCTGCCTTACGGAATAATAGATTCGCTCTAGGCGGACTAAAGTGGGAGTCGCTGACTTTCGAAGTGACTCCGTTTTTTCTTTCCGACAGATAACCCGTGTGACCGTTGCGCATACTAACGGAAAATGCCGAGGAGGATGCGTGATGGAACAGGACCGGGAACAGACGACACCGGAAGCGGAACGAGCGGAAGAAATGAAACGGCGGAATGTGATGAATGCGATTCAGCAATTGGGGCAATCCAATGTGCCGCAATTGGAGTCCAACATTTATTGTTTGTCCGTGATCGGTCAGATCGAGGGACATTTGGTGCTTCCCTCGCAAAACAAGACGACCAAGTACGAACATATTATCCCGCAACTGGTAGCGGCCGAGCAGAATCCACAGATTGAAGGTATCATCATCGTATTGAATACGGTGGGGGGCGATGTGGAAGCGGGATTGGCGATCGCCGAGATGATTTCCACCATGAGTAAACCAACCGTGTCATTGGTGCTGGGAGGCGGTCACAGTATCGGTGTCCCGATCGCGGTATCGGCCGATGTCAGCTTCATCGCGGAGACTGCCACGATGACGATTCATCCCGTGAGGTTGACGGGTTTGGTCATCGGTGTTCCCCAGACATTTGAATACTTGGAAAAAATGCAAGAGCGGGTAATCCGGTTCGTAGCCCGTCATTCCAATATATCCGAGGAGCTGTTCCGGGAATTGATGTTCCGAACCGGGGAGTTGGCCAGGGATATCGGCACCAATGTAGTCGGTACTGACGCAGTGAAATTTGGTTTGATCGACAGGCTGGGAGGATTGGGTGACGCCATGGTCGAGTTGAACCGGATGATCCGGGCGCGAAAGGAGCAACCCTTACAATGATCCACTACTCCGTCATGCCGTTGGAACTGGTTTTTGAGGACCCTGAAAACCAACCAAAATACCAGGAAACGAAGGTCAATGGTGTTCATATGCTGATCGAGTGGACCGGACCGTCCGAAGCACGTATCGTACGCCTGCTTTCCCCCAATCCGCAAGATTATTTAAATCCCAAGTTTCAACCGGGAAATCGGATTCCCCTGAAATGGGGCGACTGATTCCGAAGGAGTGTCCGTTCATTTGTCGAAGCAAGAGAAGGGTGACCTTTTTCCATCGAACATAAGGATCACCCGACTCAGGATGACCTGGAATAGGCGTAATTTTGCGCTCTTTCAGACTTGAATTTGGAGTTCCAACGTAGATGATCAGCATAAGCGTAAGATGAAAAGGGGATCTGCATGGCCAAAGGCAAAACCAAACGCAATGAACAGATTCAGCGGGCGATTCAGTTTGAGCTCTATGGGATTCTCATTCTGACGTTGTCGGTGGTGACGATCGCAGGACTTGGAGCGGTGGGACGTTCGCTTACTTACGTTTGCCGGATGTTGATCGGCAACTGGAACTTCTTGATTCCGACCGCTACAACCGTGTTGGGCGTCTATGTGATGATCAAGCGCCGCTGGCCGTTGGAATGGACACCGCGGTGGACCGGAACCGTTTTGTTTTTGGTCGCGTTCCTGGTATTTAACCATATGAGCATGTTTGATCAATTGCGTGAACATGGAAAAGAGGGGCCTATACTGCTCACCACCTGGCAAGCGATTTTGGATGAAAGGAATTCCCGTTTGCCGACGGATATCGGTGGCGGAATGGTGGGCGCCCTGTTCTACGCATTATTCCATTATTTATTTGATGATTCGGGAACACCGTTGGCTTCTGCGGCGATGGCGGCGGCCGGTTTGTTGTTGATGACAGGATTTTCCTTTGTTCAATTGCTGCGACTGGGCAAATCGCGATGGTTGCAACGATGGGCGATGTGGAAACAATGGATGAACAGTGTTTGGAGACTGGGGAAAACGGAGAGGGCGACCAAAAAATCCAAACGGACCGAGCCGGAAGCAGTCAAGGGAGAGAACGATGAGATTCCAGTGATTCACGATTTCACCGAAAAAGCCCAAGAAACCACCGTGATGGATACGGATGGACCGGAAACAGAAGCGGGTATCTCTTCCGTCCCCAAGCAGCAAGAAAAAACATCCACACGCAAGACCGACAAGAACGAGTCCATCGTCGTCCAGTTGCAAACAGATCCGGTGGTTTCGCCTGAATCGTACCAATTGCCCGCTTATTCGTTGTTGGACAAGCCAAAAAAGACAGGGAAAGCACGGGAACGACAGGATATGACCGCCAACGCCAAAAAACTGGAAGCGACATTGGAAAGTTTCGGTGTGAAGGCAAAAGTGATGCAAATCCATCGAGGACCGTCGGTGACACGGTATGAGGTGCAGCCGGACATTGGCGTCAAAGTGAGCCGTATCGTCAATTTAGCGGACGATTTGGCATTGGCGCTAGCGGCCAAGGATATTAGAATCGAGGCGCCCATCCCGGGAAAATCGGCGGTCGGGATTGAGGTGCCCAACAAGGAAGTAGCGATCGTCAGCTTACGTGAAGTATTGGAAAGCGCGCAATATCATGAATCGACCTCCAAGCTGAGCATTGCCCTGGGAAGGGATATCTCCGGGGAACCGATTGTCGGCGATCTGGCCAAGATGCCGCATTTGTTGGTGGCCGGTGCGACCGGGTCGGGTAAAAGTGTATGCATCAACGGGATGATCACCAGTCTGTTGTACAAAGCCAAACCGAACGAGGTCAAACTGATGATGATTGATCCCAAAATGGTGGAGCTTAACATATACAACGGGATTCCTCATCTGTTGGCTCCTGTGGTGACCGATCCCCGCAAGGCGGCGATCGCACTGAAAAAAGTGGTCGCGGAGATGGAAAAGCGTTACGAGCTATTCGCCAAATCGGGGGCACGGGATATCGTGCGATTTAATCAGATGGTTATGGACAAAAAGATGGGAGATGCTGCTCCGCTGCCATATATCGTCGTCATCGTGGACGAATTGGCCGATTTGATGATGGTGGCGCCGGCTGATGTCGAAGATGCCATCTGCCGTCTGGCGCAGATGGCGCGAGCGGCGGGCATTCATCTGATTTTGGCCACGCAGCGTCCGTCCGTTGATGTTATCACCGGCGTCATCAAAGCCAACATACCTTCCCGGATCGCCTTCGGCGTTTCATCCCAAGCCGATTCCCGTACAATCCTGGATATGGGGGGAGCGGAAAAGTTATTGGGACGTGGTGACATGCTCTTTCTGCCAATGGGCGCCAACAAACCGATCCGCGTGCAAGGTGCATTGGTGACAGATCGGGAAGTGGAAGCGGTGGTTCAGTTCGTCAAAGGACAACAACAGGCGCGGTACCATGAGGCGATGATTCCGAAAGATCATGAGGTGACGGAACAGGAAGAAGTGGACGATGAGCTGTATCCGCAAGCGGTGCAAGTGGTAGTGGAAGCCAAGACTGCTTCAGTTTCTCTTCTTCAGCGCCGCTTGCGCATCGGCTATACCCGCGCTGCCCGCTTGATCGACATGATGGAAAGTCACGGTATTGTTGGGCCGTATGAAGGCAGCAAACCGCGAGAGGTGCGGATGACACCGGAACAATGGAAAGCGCAAAACCGTTCAGGTTGATACCGAGATTGTCTAAAAGTGGAAGGAAACAAAAGAGTAGAAAATTGAATACACACATGGTATAACAATGAAGGAACCACCCGGCGGTGGTTTTCAGGGGAAGGTCGCATCGCCTGACTGAATGTCTCGTTTCGGATACATAAGCCGACTTTTTCTTTTTGGCGGTACGCCCTTCCCTGTCCATCCAGGACGGCTTGTAAGCGATTTCAACCATCCGGGTTTGCTCAAGGGGGCGCATGTTTGAAGCGGTGGTGGGTCAGTACTAATAGGGACGAAACCGCACTGCTTGGTTGGTTGCATGTTACAAGCCCGATCATGGAAATAAGGAGGAGCAAGTATGAAAAAGAAAGTGTGGATTTCTCTATTGCTCTGCGCAGCATTGGTATTCACGGCCGTCGGCTGCGCGCCGGCTAAAGCTCCGGGCGGAAAAGGTGGCCTGTCTGCCGGATTGGTGACCGACACCGGCGGTATCAATGACGAATCATTCAACCAGACCGCTTGGGCTGGGATGGAAAAAGCCAAAAAGGAATTGGGCGCTGATATCCGTTACGTGGAATCCAAGCGGGATGATGATTATGTTCCCAACCTGACCAAGTTTGCTCGGGAGGGACGCAGCATCACGTGGGGAATCGGGTTCAAGTTTGACAAGGCGATCCCGCAAGTGGCCAACCAATTCCCCAATCAGAAGTTCGGCATTGTCGACCACAACCTGAACGGAAAAATCCCGAAAAACGTGGTGGCTGTCACCTTCAAAGAAAATGAAGGATCGTTCCTGATGGGCGTGATTGCCGGATTGATGACCAAAACCAACAAAGTTGGTTTCATCGGAGGGATTTCCTCTCCGTTGATCAAAAAATTTGAAGCTGGTTATCGTGCAGGTGTCAAAGCCGTCAATCCAAAAGCGACCGTGGAGGTGGCTTACGCGGAAACCTTCGCTGACGCGGCTAAAGGTCGTTCATTGGCGGCCAATATGTACGACAGCGGTATAGATGTCATCTACCATGCGGCGGGTGCAACAGGAAAAGGCTTGTTTGACGAGGTGAAAACCCGTCCGAAAGGGAAATTCTGGGCGATTGGCGTCGACATGGATCAATCCCGACTCGCACCAGATCATACGCTGAGTTCGATGGTGAAACGCGTCGATGTAGCGGTGTTCAACGAAATTAAAAACATCAAAGAAAACAAGTTTGACGGTGGTAAGGAAGTGCAGCTGGGCCTGAAGGAAAACGGTGTGGGCATTGCTCCGACCACCAGCAAAAACGTTCCAAAACAAGTGCTGGACAAGGTCGAGGAGTTCAAACAAAAAATCATCAAAGGCGAAATTAAGGTTCCCACCCAATAATCCAATCAATCGGGTACGAATGGGATACCAACCATCCGGGGCTAGCGACCGCTAGCCCTTTTTACCCTTACGCCGAAGGAAGGGGGAAACGTCATGAATGTCGTGGAAATGCGCGGAATCACGAAGCGCTTTCCGGGAATTGTGGCCAACGATCGCGTCGATTTGACCATCAAGCAGGGAGAGATTCATGCCCTGTTGGGAGAAAACGGGGCAGGCAAATCGACGCTGATGAATATATTATTCGGGCTGTATCAGCCTGATGAGGGCGAGATTCTTATCAAAGGAAAGCCTGTTCGCATCACCAGTCCGACAGTGGCCAACGAACTGGGGATCGGTATGGTACACCAACATTTCATGCTCGTGGAACCGTTCACCGTGACGGATAACATTATCCTCGGTGCTGAGCCGACCAAGGGCGGCGTGGTTCAACGACGTCAGGCGGAACAAAAAGTAAAGGAGCTGTCCGACCGATACGGACTTCGCGTCGATCCCAAAGCGAAGATCCGCGATATCTCGGTAGGGATGCAACAACGTGTGGAGATTTTGAAAACATTGTACCGCGGGGCAGACATCCTGATTTTTGACGAACCGACAGCCGTGCTGGCACCGCAGGAAATCGACGAGCTCATCGAGATCATGCATCATCTGGTGCGTGAAGGAAAAACGATCATTTTCATCACGCACAAACTAAAAGAAATCATGCGCATTTGCGATACAGTCACGGTGATTCGTCGCGGCAAAGTGATCCAATCCCTGCCGGTGAAAGAAACGAACGAAAAGGAATTGGCCGCGCTGATGGTGGGCCGTGAAGTTTCGTTTGACATTGACAAAGAACCGGCTCAAGCAAAAGAACCGGTGCTGGAAATCGAAAACCTGACTGTAAAAGATTCACGAGGCGTGGAAGTGGTTCGCGGTTTGGACCTGACAGTGCACGCAGGAGAAATCATCGGGATTGCCGGTGTGGACGGGAATGGTCAAACCGAACTGATCGAAGCGATCACCGGATTGCGTCGGGCTCAATCAGGCACGATCAAGCTAAAGGGGCAAAACATTACCAACGAACGGCCGCGAAAAATTACGGAAGCGGGTGTGGGTCACATTCCCGAAGACCGTCACAAACGCGGTCTGGTGCTGGACTTCGATATGGGTGAAAACATCGTGTTGCAGACTTATTATCAATCTCCGTTTTCCAAAGGATTGGCTTTGCAATATCCGGAGATTTACCAATACGCCAACCGATTGATCGAGGAATTCGATGTGCGGACTCCCGACGTGTACACACCAGCTCGGGCATTGTCCGGTGGGAACCAACAAAAGGCGATCATCGCCAGAGAAGTGGATCGCGACCCGGATCTGTTGATCGCCGCGCAACCCACACGGGGGCTGGATGTCGGAGCGATTGAATTCATCCATCGCAAATTGGTGGAACAGCGGGACAAGGGGAAAGCTGTTTTGTTGATTTCGTTGGAGTTGGATGAAGTGTTGAAGTTAAGCGATCGCATCGCGGTAATCTATGAAGGAAAAATCGTGGGATGGGTGGACCCGAAAACAGCCACCGAGGAACAGTTGGGGCTTCTGATGGCGGGAAGCACCACGGAAGCGGAGGTGTTGGCCTGATGCAAGTGATGTCCAAAATCAATCGACGATCGTCGTTCTGGGTATCGCTGATCTCCGTGGTGCTGGGCCTGTTGGTCGGTGCCATCGCCATGATCGCCGCCGGATACAGTCCGATCCTGGCCTACGGTGCGTTGTTTCAAAACGCGTTGTTCCAACCGTATGATTTGGGCGAGACAATCCGAACCATCTCTCCGCTGATTTTGACCGGATTAGCCGTGGCGCTGGCGTTCCGCACCGGCTTGTTCAACATCGGAGTGGAAGGTCAATTCATTATGGGTCAATTGGCGGCGGTGATTGTGGGATTGAAACTGCATCTTCCGCCGATCGTGCACGCGTTGGTTGCTGTGATCGCTGGTGGATTGGCGGGTGCGATCTGGGCATACCTGCCTGGATTGTTGAAGGCCAAGCGCGGTGTGCATGAGGTAATCACCACCATCATGCTGAACTTTATCGCGTTGTATTTGTCCAATGTGCTGGTGCGAACGTGGCTGACGTCTGGTGCCGACTCCACGGACCGGATTGCCGATACGGCCTCCCTGCAATGGAGTGTGTTGTCCGCTATGTTCGGGGGAGCGCGCATTCATTTCGGCATCATCATCGCTCTTTTGATGGCCTTTGTGATGTACTACCTGCTGTGGCGGACCAAGCTGGGTTTCGAACTCCGCGCTGTCGGTTACAACCCGCACGCATCCGAATATGCAGGCATGCGTGTGGATCGGAACATCATCCTCTCTATGATGATCAGTGGATTTTTCGCCGGTTTGGCGGGGGCAGGAGAGCTGCTGGGCACGCAAGGATATTTGGCCATTCAAGGAGGATTCACCGGCATCGGTTTTGACGGCATCGCAGTGGCGCTCTTGGGAGGCAACACGCCGATCGGTGTCGTTTTGTCGGCAGTATTGTTCGGGGTATTGACGTACGGAGGAAACAACATGCAGTTTGCAGCGCAGGTTCCATTTGAAGTGATTCGGATCGTGTTTGCGGCGATCATCCTCTTCGTGGCGGCCAATGTGTCTGGGTGGATACTGGGTTGTTTTCGGTCGCTGAAAAAAGGGAGGGGAGCATAGTATGCTTAACACATTGACCAACGTCTTGCAAACAACTGTATTGTATTCGACCCCACTCATCTTGGCTGCTATGGGCGGGCTGTATTCGGAGCGCTCCGGTGTGGTCAACATCGCGTTGGAAGGCTTAATGACGATCGGAGCGTTCGCCGCCGCGGTGACGACGATCTTCACCGGCAATCCGTGGCTGGGGTTATTGGCAGCGATGGTGGCCGGCATATTATTTGCTCTGCCGCATGCCGTGGCCTCGATCACGTTTAAAGCGGATCAGGTGGTCAGCGGTGTGGCAATCAACTTTCTGGCATTCGGTTTGTCTGTTTACCTGGTGAAACACCTGTACAACGGGGAGGCACAAACGCCCGTGGTGCAGGAAACGTTGTCCCGCATGCCGATTCCGGGGCTGAGCAGCATTCCCGTGATTGGTCCCGCGTTGTTTAACGCGTTTCCCACGACGTATCTGGCTTTTGTCATCGTGGCAGCTTCCTACTTTATCCTGTATTACACCCCCTTCGGGATGCGCCTGCGTGCGGTGGGGGAACATCCCAAAGCGGCGGAGACGGCTGGCGTTTCCGTGATCCGGATGCGTTATGTAGCGGTAATGATCAGTGGTGCGCTCGCCGGTCTGGGCGGTGCGGGGTTGTCGATCGCCATCGGCAGTGAGTTCAACCAATCCACTGTGGCTGGACAAGGGTTCATCGCACTAGCCGCGTTGATCTTCGGCAAATGGCATCCGCTTGGCGCCTTTTTCGCCGCACTTTTCTTTGGATTCGCGGTGTCATTGGCCTTGATAGGGCAATTGTTCGGATGGACACAGTATGTACCGAGCGAAGTGCTCAATATGCTGCCTTACGTGCTGACGATTCTTGCATTGGCCGGTTTCGTCGGGAGGGCGGAAGCCCCGGCGGCGATCGGCAAACCGTATGAAAAAGACAGCCGGTAACACAACCTGAACCCCGTCCTCAATGGATGGGGTTCAGGTTTTCTTCGAGTAGAATTTGAAGAGGAAAGCCCCCTCTTTACCCACATTGGGTGAGCGACAATGGCAAACAGTCGTTTACGCTGGAATTGAGTTCAACCAATCACCATTGCACTGCCCACGCTTAAGGGCGGGTTGAGCCAATGCGTTGACATAGGCCATGGTCGTCGCCGGTGGTGTTCCGCCATGAAATTTGCTCCAACTTTCAATGAAGCGATCCCGTTTAATCGGTTCGGTCAACCAGATATTGACTTTGATGATTCCTTCCGCGCTTACGCCTTCACCGTTGAACATGCGCAACACGTTGTTCATGGCGTTGCGCATTGTCCATCTGCATCGTATGGAAGATCCCCTTCGGTCTCTGTCCCAACCTGACCCGAAAGAACAAACAGATCAACTCCACTCGGCACAATGGAGAGATGTGTCTAAGCCCCGATGGGAGGAGCGACATCGCCGGGGTTCTTGCGCGTCACTTTCATCGACGTAGCCTCCAACAGTCTCACCGTGTCCATTTGAGACGAGGTTTTTCGTCAGCGTGGGCTGACAGGATGGTGTTGCACTTCCACCAGCCGGATCAGCCACTGTTTCAAATCCACCACCCTTAGCATTCGCGGCAGGGGGAGAGAGTTGTCGCTCACCACAATGGGAACGAGCAGTTCCTGTCTGCTGGCACCGCCGTGGCTACCGCGGTTGGGCAGGGATGAAGTGCCCCATTCAAATTCGTATCCCGGAAGGGAGGTCAACATGACACAAGGTCCGCGTTGGGCACCGATGCCCCCTTTCACTAGTCGCAGGGCGTCGGGATATCGACCGAATTGAACCAGATGGCGCTGAGGGTCCAATTGAAGATCCAACACGTGTGGATCTCCTTCCAGGTGCCATGTTTGCCCGTAGGGATCCCGCCATTGCCCCGCCGAACGGAAACGAAGTTGGCGAGACCCCTGCCATACCAGGATATCTCGTCCTTTTTGAATGATCACCCAATCAATTCCAGGAATGCCCCGGTATTTTTCGATCAACCGGTCCAACGAAACACCTGCCCGCAAGGGGTGAACAACAGCCATCCGTTCATTGGAGGCGATGGCTACATCGGCGTTCCGTTCACGTTTTGAGACACCATAAGGCAGTAACCGATAGGGAGAAGCCAGTTTATTTAACGTGATCAGGTACTTGGCATCCTGTTTTCCGGCAACGACCCCGCTGTCTCCCATCAGGACGAACACATGTTGCCGTAGGACCGAATCCCAAGACCCCAAGGACGCGATGAGCTTTTGCAATTCCCGGTCTAATTTAGCGACGGGTGTCCATCTGTTGGGACCCAATCGATGTGCGGCTTTGTCCGTGTCCGGCAGATACACCATCATCAGGTCGGGATGGTTGGGATCGCGCAACCAGCGGGACAACAATCGGAGTCCGTCCTTGTTACGATATAGTGTCGGTGACAGGGTCGTCGTTTCGTCCCCGTCAGGACGCGTACGGGAAACATAAGGACCCAGTGCAAACCAAGCGGGCCCCCGGGTGGTTTGTCCGGTGAACGGGATGGGGTGAAGAAACGGTCCGCGATACGCAGTCATGTTAATGGAACCGGAAAGGTATCCTTTACGTAGAAGCGCTTCATGAATGGTTTGTGTCCGTGGATTGAGGTGGCGCCGATTGTAGTCCAGAAACCAACGTGCGGTACGCAAGAACCCTTGCTGACGCACGTGGGCAAACGTATCGCCGTAGTTGATGACCCGTCCCTCCTGAGGATCGTACCATTGCAAAGCCGGAATGCGGTGCTGATCGGGATAGGTACCGGTCATCAGGGATTGGTCAATCACCACGCTCATCGTGGGAAACACGCTGACCATGTCTTTTTTGTATTGTCCGTGACGGATCAAACGAGACAGGGTCGGCAGGCGCCCGAGACGAATCCCTTCATCAATAGCGTGGGCCGTGAGCGAATCAGCCAGCAAAACCACGACGGTTCGTTTCGGACGTGATGACAGTTCGGGTGAGGGTGCCGGTTTCGGGATCACAGATGGAACAACAATAACGAAGATCATCAGCATGGCGAGTAGCAAAAGCACTCGTTTGCTCATTTCCCCCATCCTCTCTTCAACGCGTTTGTCCGTCATAGTATGACCCCAATCGAGTGGATTCGTTCATGAGCAGAAAGGATGGAATTTCTTGACCGCGGCCATAATAAAGATAGCAACACCTAGAGGAACGAATGTTTGTTACGCTATAATGAAAAAAGTGATTGTGTGAATCAGCAGAAGGAGAGGTGTGCGTGTGAGCTACGCTCGTTTTCAATCGATTCCGGTCGGCAATTTGCGTGTTCATGTATGTGCAACGGATAAATTTAAAACCAACACCCTATCTGCTATGATCCAACAGGAACTGTCACCGCAAATCGTCACAAAAACGGCGTTGTTACCCCAAGTGTTGCAACGGGGAACGGAAAGCTATCCCACGACTTTACAGTTGAAACAGCGATTGGAAGAGCTGTACGGTGCCAATCTCTTCGCCGATGTATACAAACGAGGGGAGCGTCATGTACTGCAAGTGGGATTGGAGATCGCCAACGAACAATATTTGCGCGCTTCAGCTTCTCTCTTGGAAGAGGGCGTCGCGTTTCTGAGTGAGGTGTTGCTGCGACCCGTCACGGAAAACGGCGGATTTAAGGAATCTTACGTGGCGGCGGAGAAAAAGAATCTCAAACAAAAAATCGAAAGTTTGAAGGACGATAAAATCCGCTATGCTGCCCAACGATGCATCGAAGAAATGTGCGCAGGGGAACCGTACAGTTTGTTCACTTACGGCAGTTCGGAGGATTTGGATCACATCGATGCCCAATCGTTGTATACATATTATCGTGATCTGATCAGCCGTCGTCCTATCGATCTATTCTTTGTCGGCAATGTGTCGGTCGATGAGGTGGTTCGGCTGGTGGAGCGACATTTTCCGACCGAACAATCGGAACGTGTGCCCGTGGAAACGGGCGAGGTGCGGCATACTGTGCGTGAGGTCAAAGAAGTGGTGGACCGTTTGGATGTGAAGCAAGGCAAGCTGAACTTGGGTTGCCGCACGCAGGTCTCCATCTGCGACAACGATTATGTCGCGCTAATGATGTACAACGGTATTCTGGGCGGATTTCCGCATTCCAAGCTGTTTGTCAACGTGCGTGAAAAAGCGAGCTTGGCTTATTACGCATCCTCGCGGCTGGAGAGTCACAAGGGCATCATGACGATTCAGTCGGGGATCGAAATCGCCAACTACCAACGGGCGGTCGATATTATCCGTAAGCAGTTGGACGCCATGCGGCAAGGTGATATCAATGATGTGGAATTGGAGCAAACCAGAGCTACGTTGATCAACCAATTGCGAGAACGGCAGGATCGCTCTTACGACTTGATTGACGCGGAATACCATTCGATCTTGAGCGGCAGACCACGCCCATTGGAACAATTGGTGGAAGAACTGAAACAAGTCACCAAAGCGGATGTGCAACGCGTGGCGGAAAAAGTACAGTTGGACACCATCTATTTCCTGCGCGACAAGGGGGAGGGAACGGCAGATGCAGCAAATTGAACATCCCCAATTGAAAGAAACGCTCTATCATGAACAGCTGCCCAACGGCCTGGAAGTGTATCTCCTGCCGAAGCCGGGCTTTTTCAAAACGTATGCCACTTTTACCACCCGATACGGGTCGATCGACAATCATTTTCAACCTCCTGGTGAAGAGGAGATCCAGGTTCCGGACGGGATCGCCCACTTTTTGGAGCACAAAATGTTTGAAGAAGAGGACGGAGACGTCTTCACCCGTTTTTCCAAACAGGGAGCTTCGGCCAACGCGTTTACCAGCTTCGACCGGACTGCGTATCTGTTTTCGGCGACTGATCAGATCAAGGAAAATTTGATGACTCTGATCGATTTTGTGCAACGGCCATATTTCACAGATGAAAATGTGGAGAAAGAAAAAGGGATCATCGGACAGGAAATCCGCATGTACGACGATAATCCTGAATGGCGGTCGTACTTTGGTCTGATCGAGGCGATGTACCATCGTCATCCGGTACGGATCGACATCGCGGGAACGGTGGAGTCGATCGCCAAAATTGACAAAGAGACGTTGTACAAATGCTACGAGACGTTTTATCATCCCAGCAACATGTTGTTGTTTGTGGTCGGTTCCATCGACCCCGAGACCACCATGCAGTGGATTCGGGAAAATCAGGCCGCCAAGCCGTTCGACAAAAAAGCTGAAATCAAGCGTTTCTATCCCGAGGAGCCGGAGACGGTGGCTGAAAAGCGGAAGGAGATTCGGTTGACAGTCGGAATTCCCAAATGCCTGTTCGGTTTCAAGGAGCACCGGCTCGGGTTGACGGGCGATGATTTCCTCAAACAGGAACTGGCAACACAATTAGTTCTCGAAGCGCTGTTCGGTCCTGGTTCCGATCTGTATCAATCGCTGTATGATGATGGCTTGATCGACGACAATTTCGGATTCGACTATTCCTTGGAGCAAGGGTACGGCTTTTCCATTGTTGGCGGCGATACGCCCGATCCGGACAAACTGACGCAACGGGTGGAAAATGAGTTGCCCCAACGCGTGCAAACCGGGATTCAAACTGATTCCTTTGAGCGAATCCGCAAGAAAAAGATCGGTCAATATCTTCGCTATCTCAACTCGCCGGAGTGGATCGCCAATCAGTTCACCCGGTATCGTTTTAACGGTGCAGATTTGTTCCGCCTCATCCCGCTTCTGGAATCGTTGACGCCGGAGGAAGTGAATGAACGGATGCGCGAGCATGTCAACTGGGACCGGTTTGCGGTATCGGTAGTTCGGTCGTAATCCGTTTCGCTCCATCGAATACGCGCCCGATTGGGCGCTTTTTGCATGGGGGGATGTAAGATGAACGCAATGCCGTTGAAAGATCGGGTGGCTGTCGTGACGGGGGCCAGTCGGGGGATTGGAGCTGCCATCGCCGAGCGTTTGGCCCAAGAAGGTGCATTGGTGGCGGTCGGTTATCGGACCGAGGAAACTAAAGCGCAGGAAGTCGTGGAACGGTGTCGGAGCCATGGGGGATACGCATATGCGTATCGGGCTGATGTGCGCTCTCGATCCGACGTGGAGGAGATGGTGCGACGGGTCAAGTGCGAATTGGGTCCGCCGTTGATTTTGGTACACAATGCGGGGGTAGCCGGGATCGGATTGATTCAGGATGTGACGGACGATCAATATGCCACCGTGTTTGATACACATATCAAGGGAGCGATTCATCTCATCCAAGCTTGTCTACCCAACATGTTATCTCGAAAATTCGGTAGAATCGTGTTGCTTTCCTCGATTTGGGGCGAGTCCGGTGGTGCGGGGGAAGCCTTGTACTCGGCTGCCAAAGGCGCGGTCAACGGGATGGCTCGCTCATTGGCCAAAGAGTTGGGACCTTCCGGAATCACGGTCAATGCGGTGGCCCCCGGCGCCATTGAGACGGATATGCTGAGGGCGCAACTAGCAGAGGAGGAACGTTCAGCTCTGGTTGACGAAATTCCGGTAGGGCGTTTGGGACGTCCTGCCGACATCGCTGCATTGACCGCATTTCTTTGCAGGGAGGAAGCCGGTTATCTCACCGGACAGGTTCTGCATGTCAACGGGGGATGGTATCCGTAATACGATTTAACTCGGCAATGGACGCAGTCCCAGAAGGTAACGGACGGTTTCTTCCACTTCGACAGGACCGGCATCCACCAAACGGAGACAACGGCATCCAGAAATATATGGAATGTTAGTGAGCGACAATTGTTCCAAAGTCAATACGAATCGTACGGATGCCCACATTTCCCTGGGAAGGGCTTCATCCAAGGACATGACAGCGATGGCGTAACGTTGGGACAATGTCTGATAGGCATTCCGGCTATCGTGAGATAACTGGGCTGGACAAAGGAGCAGGATTTCGTGCGGTCGAAGGTGCAGGGAAAGGGGAAAACGATCCGATTGGGGTAGGAACCGGGTCCATTGGAGGAAAGGGCGTCGTTTCGAATCGATTGGCATGTTGATTACATCCCCTTTGTGGACGTTTGTTTTCCTATTTTATCCTGCGCCATTCCCCACCTCCTTATTCATGGTTGCATAAAAAACATCGGGAACGATCATATTATGCGTAAACCCGATAGGGATGACAAAGGAGGGTATTCGGTGTCCATTTTGAGCGATTTTCAGGAATGGAAAAATTTCTTGTCCCAACGTGTCAACCAAGCGGAAGGCATGGGCATGAACCAGGAAACGATCAATGAGTTGGCTTACCAGATCGGCGATTATCTAGCTCAAGGGGTAAATCCCGAAAATCAACAAGAGAAATTGCTCAAGGAATTGTGGAGTGTAGCCAACGAAGAAGAACAGCGCACAATCGCTGGGTTGATGGTGAAAATGGTTAATGATGGCAAAAAGTAAAATAAAAGACTTAAATAAATGAAACGCCCAGATTTTGCGGGGCGTTTCATTTATGTTACAAAAGGATTTCTTTGTTAAAAAGGATACGCGAACAGTGAAACATGTGATATACTATTAAACAAATTTGGTAGACTCATCTGTTTGTGTACAGATGCGTGAAGATTTCATGAAAGGTGTGCCGCGATGAGTGACCACGACTGGTATCTAGAGTATCAAATACATAAAAACAGACCAGGATTGCTGGGAGACATCGCTTCGTTGCTGGGGATGCTTTCCATAAACATCTTGACAATTAATGGTGTGGAAAACCGACGCAGGGGGATGTTACTTCGGACAGAAGACAGGGAAAAGATTGACGCTCTCAAACTTATTCTGACCAAAGTGGACAACATCACGATAACGGCGCTTCGCCCCCCCACCCTGATGGATCGAATGGCGGTCCGTCACGGCCGCTACCTGGACCGTTGCCTGGAGGACAAGCGCACGTTTCGATTCACGCGCGACGAGCTGGGGTTGTTGGTGGATTTTATGGCTGAACTCTTGAAAAAGGAAGGTCATCAGCTGATCGGCGTGCGCGGCATGCCACGCGTAGGGAAAACGGAATCCATCGTCGCTTCCAGTGTGTGCGCCAATAAGCGCTGGATTTTTGTCTCCTCCACATTGTTGAGGCAAACGATCCGCAATCAGCTGGCCCACGACGAAATGACCTCCCAGAACGTGTACATCATCGACGGCATCGTTTCCACCATGCGCTCCACCGAGCGCCATGCGATGTTGGTACGCGAAATTATCCGGATGCCGGCAACCAAAGTGATCGAACATCCGGACATTTTCGTGCGGGAAACTGAATACACACTGGATGATTTTGATTACATCATCGAGCTGCGCAACCATCCTGAAGAAGTCATCGACTATAAGGTGCTGGAGACGGACTACAGCAGCTTCTGATAACCGTGAGTTCCAGGACAGGAGGTGCGGGATCCATGTCGGGTATCGGCTTGCATTTTCGGCAGGCACGAGAGGCGATGGGTCTGAGTTTGCAAGAGGTGCAACAGAGAACCAAAATTCATGCAGAGTATTTGCGGGCGTTGGAGGACGATCGGTTTGATCAGCTACCGAGTCCCATTTACGTCCGGGCGTTCATCCGTACCTATGCCAAAAGTCTCGGTTTGGACGCCCAAATGTTGTTGGGCCTATACGATCAGTCGGTGCGTGGAGGTGTAACCGCCCCGACGGAGAATACTGCTCGTCAGGGACGGATCGGCACACGGCCGGTCGGCCAACAGACGGGACGTTTCCGTCGTACACGTACAGATCAGTTGGGTCACACCCAGCGGATCCGACTGGGCGACACAGCTCCGATGAGGGGAGTGTCCCAACGCGGTAGATTGCAGCAAACGGGGCGCTATCCGCAAGTGACAGGTTCACAACAAGCCGTCAATGCGGATTTGCAGTACACCGGCCGCATTCCACGTGTTTCGCAAGATACGCATCGGCTGACTACGGCCAACCTCCCTGTTTTGCCCTCAAATTCGGAAGCCGGTACAACTGACGCCGCCGGTCAACCCGATTCGGGCAGCATCGTCCTCTCGCGCCGGGGAACCAATATCAATCACAGTCCCAAAAAAGGAGGCGCGCCGAAATGGGTAATCCGGGTAGCGGCAGTTGGAGCGATCCTGTTGGTTTCGGCCGCGGCGTTAACCTTCGTTCTGAAGGACGACAACCAAGAGGCGTCGAACAATAACTCGACCTTCACCAAACTGATTGACCAAGGTAATGGCACGGTCAATGCCAAACAGGCCGTTACGCCGACGCTGTCCCGGGTGGAGACCGATACCAGCGACGGTAACTTCGTAGGGGATTTGTACGAATTGAAAGGCGCAGACAAAATCACGGTGGAAATCAAAGCATCCCAAGGCGAAACACAGCTGGTCTACGGAAATGAAGTGGGGCAGCCCGAAGCGCGTGTTTCCATGAGAACGGGAGACATTTATCCCATCAACAAAAGCAAGTTTGTATGGTTCCGACTGTCCATTCCATCCAACGCGGAAATCAAAGTAAACGGAAACGATATTGACACGACCGCACAGAATCTACCCAAAAGCTATCGGATTGAGTTGAAAAAATAGTAAATGAAACATGGGGTGGGAGGTGGGCCGGATGTCGGCCGAGACGGGTCGCCGGCTCAAGCGAGCTAGGGAATCCAGAGGTTTGACTTTGGAAGATGTCTCAAGAATGACGGGCATCGAACCGCAATATTTGCAGGCGATCGAATCGGGGCAGTTGGGGGCATTGCCGGGTCCATACGTCCGTTCTTATTTGCGTTCCTATGCCCAATGCGTTGGGGAGGATCCTCAGGCACTCATTCGCATGTACATGACCGGCAAAACGACTGCGGGGAATTACTCAGCCGACGTACGCACGAGAACTCGAGATGCCCGCGCAGGCAGTATCAGAAGACGTCGTACCAACAGAACGGAGGCGGCTGCCTCATCGGAAGAAGCACTACTTCAACGAGGGAGCAGATGGGATACCGGAAAGCGCCCTTCCTTGTCACGGGCAGAACAACCGGGTTCTCGCAGGCGATTGGGGACGTATTCCAGAACTCGATCGACAGGCGGTGAACCGGAATCTTCCCCTCCGCGCCAACAATGGGAGGAGGTAGCCACTGTCGGCGAGCGAACGGACGGACAAGCTTCCGCACCGCGAATCGAGGTACCCGCTGACTGGCCTGATCCGGCCGAGTTGGGGATCCGGTCCGAGGAACCGAAAACGGAAGCGAACGAAGAAGAGCTGCTGCCCGTAGCGCCGCCAGATGAGGAGGAATCGACTGGTTCCCGGCTCTCGCGCAGATCCAAAAAACAATCTGCATCTCATCGTTCTTCTTTCAGCAGATGGTATACCCGATTTTTAATCACGGGGGCAATATTGTTCGTGATCGCTGCGATCGCGCTTGGCATCACCTTGTATATGGATAACGAATCCGCGCCGGTGAAGCAGAAGTCTACCGCAATCGCCAGTGCGGAAGGGACGTCGACATCGGAGCAGAAACCGATACTCAACCCCACGGTTACCAGTGCGATTGCACCGGACCATTACGAGTTGGTCCATGCCAAGGAAATTCAACTCAACATCGTTGCCGTCGGTGATGCCACCGTCACCATCCGTAATCAGGAAGTCGGGACTCCTATCAAAACGTGGCAAATGAAAAGTGGGGATAAGCAGACATTCTCCTATCCGAACGATCTATGGATCACAGTGGACATTCCGCGCAATGTAAAAATCACGGTTTTTGGACAGCCGGTTAATACCGATTATTCCAATGAGAAAAAGATTGAGATAAAATTGATTCATGAGTAGGGATCTCCTTGGGGCTCTCGGTGTTTCCGAGAGTCTTTTGACATGAGGAACCGATGACGGCAAGTTTTTGGAGGTGGAGGAAGGTGTCGGCAGCAGAGATCGGCCGCCAATTGAAGGAGACACGTGAATCACTCGGTTTGACTATGGAGGATATTCAGGAAAAGACTCGGATCTTGAAGGGGCACTTAATCGCCATTGAAAACGGTCAATTCGACAAATTGCCCAGTCCGTACTACGCACGTAAATATCTGCGGCAATACGCCGAAGCTATAGGTTTGGAACCCCAGCACATCTTGCGCAAATTCCGTACCGATGAGATGACACAGGAAAAATTGCTTGAATGGACGCAATCGATGCCTGCGGTCAACCCGGAGGAGCACGGACCGTCCCAGACAACGGGCAGATTTGCAACAGACAGAATGGAGCAAACTTCCATACATAGACCCAGTACGACTGCCGGCCAATTATATCGGAATGATTCGCAGTCGGTACATAGCACACAACGTTTCCCTGCATTGCTGTCCGATCCCCAAGCAACAGAACCGGCTACACCG
Source organism: Polycladomyces subterraneus (assembly GCF_030433435.1). Lineage (NCBI taxonomy): Bacteria > Bacillati > Bacillota > Bacilli > Caryophanales > Thermoactinomycetaceae > Polycladomyces > Polycladomyces subterraneus. The sequence goes on along the minus strand of NZ_JANRHH010000038.1, from coordinate 20,149 downwards.
ATGGGGGAAAGTCCGTCGGAATCACTGTCCTTGTCGCGTACCAATCCCCCAGTATCCGCTCGTGGGCGTGGGCGACGACGCAAGGTAACACGCACAAGGAAAAAGAACGGATTGTTAAGCAAACAGCGGATTTGGTTATGGGCATTGTCAGGTGTTTTGCTGGTTTCCGTTACCGCTGGTGGCGTATATTCCTTTCTCAACAAGGAAGACGGTGGGGACGGACAAGCCGCGGCTGGCAAAAATCAAGTGACATTGTCCAATGCCGGAGATTTGGATCCGAGCGCGCAATTGACGTTGGTGGACAAGAATGAAGACACGAACAAGTATGAACTGCGGTCCCAAAAGCAAATTCAATTGCTCATTCAAGACATCGATGTCTGTCGGGTGGTCATCTCCGAACAAAAAAACGGCGCGCCGATTAAGGATGTCACTTTGCATCCCGGTGAGAAGTTTGAATACGAGGGAGCTCACGCCGAATTGTGGGTTCAATTCCAGTTCCCCCAAAACATCCGAATGCTGGTCAACGGAAAGCCGGTGGATCCCAGTTTCTATGTTCATATCGTGAAAAAATTGACATAACGATAAATATCCGGTTTTTTGACAGCGTTTGGGTGGTAAGTTATACTGGCGGAGACAGAACCCTTTGGGGTGACGACGAGAACAGGGAGGACCAATTACCCAGGTTCGTCGAAGCTTGCGTGGATGGATATGGGTCACCTCTGGTACTTGTTTGGGCCGTGTGAATCGAGTCACGTGGCAAGTATCGGTGTCAATCCGTCCGCATTGATGCGCCAGTATGAAGAAACAATGGGAGTTGACGGGTAAAGTGGCAGATTCGTCTCGACAGGAAGAACGGGTGAGACTCAGCCGTACCCAACGGTATGCTGAACAAAGACAAAAAAGAAAAAAGTTTGCGTGGAAACCGAAAAAGTGGAAGCCGAAAGCGTTAATGTCGAAATGGTATGTGTGGGTGATTCTAGGTGTGCTGTTGTTGGGGGTTCCGACGACGATCTGGTATCTTCAGAGCGAAGACGGGAGCTATGCCACAACAACCCAGGGATTGCCCACCGCTTCCATCGACAGTGTCAAACGGCCTGACACCGGCGGTTCTCAGGCCGTGGTGCAGCTGGTGAAGCCATCGGAGTCCAATTATTACGGGGATGTGTATCGTATTGAAAATGCTTCTGAAGTGATCGTCACCATAAAGGCGAAAAAAGCAACTAAATTCCGTGCACGAGGCGGGGGCCCCACCAAACCGGTCATGTCCCAAATGGTGTTGCAAAAAGGGGAAACCAAAGTGCTGAAACATCCCCAATGGATTTCTCTGAAAGTATGGATCCCCAAAAATGTGGTAATCGACGTCAATGGCTATACGGTGGACACGCAAGGTCTCAAAACGGAACACACATACCAATTTCAGCTTGCTCGATAAGTATCCGTCTGAGCAAAAGGGGATTTCCCCTTTTGCTCTTTTTTGACAGGCTTGAATTTGATCGTTTATACTTACGAAAGGATGAATGAGACGCTGGGGGGAACAAGGCAATCAATCGTGTTTTTCGTACATAAACACCATCATGGAGGAGCTCACTTCATGGCGGAATCGTCGGAACCGGTGATCCCACTTCGGTCTATCCGCAATTGTTCCCGTGCGCGAACAAATGTGACGTTGGATTTCCCGGAGATCGGCGATACTGCATACAAAGGAAACCATTTCCTCAATTACCCGTTTTTGCGACCTAGATCTCGCGGGGGAGGTTCGCTGACGTGAATTTGGCAAATAAAATTACCCTGGCGCGGATATTTCTGGTTCCGGTTGTAATGATTTTCTTGTTGGTCCGGCTGAATTTGGGCGTGATTCGATTCGGCGGCGGGGAGATCACGATTAGTGAAATCATTGCAGCCGTCATTTTTATCTTGGCGGCGATCACCGACGGCTTGGATGGATATATCGCTCGAAAAAAGAAATTGGTGACCAATTTGGGGAAATTTTTGGATCCGTTGGCGGACAAACTGCTGATTTCCGCTGCTTTGATATCCTTGGTGGAAATGCAGCGTTTAGAGGCGTGGATCGCGATTGTCATCATCAGCCGGGAGTTTGCCGTCACGGGACTTCGGATGGTGGCGGCCGCGGAAGGCCAGGTTATCGCAGCCAGTGTTCTAGGGAAATTGAAGACCATCGTGCAGATCATTGCGATCGTGGTATTGATCGTCAACAATTTCCCGTTTTCCACCATTGCGTTTCCTTTTGATGAGATAATCACTTGGGTGGCAGTGATCATCACCCTGCTGTCAGGGATTGATTACTTCTCCAAAAACTATCAGGTGATTCGCTTCTCCAAAAGCCGCTGACAAAAGAGAAAGGAAGAGGAGTATTGCGCGCCGAAATCATCGCAGTGGGAACGGAGCTATTGTTGGGACATACCCTTAATACCCATGCCTCGTTTTTGTCACGGGAGTGTTCAGAGCTGGGAATCGGCGTTTATTACCATATCACCGTGGGAGATAATCCTGAGCGGTTGAAAGAGGTGATCCGCAAAGCACGTGAGCGATCGGACCTCGTGATCTTGACGGGCGGATTGGGACCGACCGAAGACGACCTCACCAAGGAAACGTTGGCGGAAGTGTTGGGGGTTGAGCTGGTGGAACACCCGCCCACCAGACGCTGGATTGAAGACCTGTTTCGCCAAAGAGGGGTGCCTGTACCATCCGGAAACTATAAACAAGCCCTCGTTTTTCCGCAAGGCACGGTTTTCCCCAATGATCGCGGCACTGCACCTGGACTGGCCGTTACGCATGAAGGAGTTACCTATGTGATGTTGCCAGGGCCGCCGCATGAGTTAATCCCGATGTTTGAAAAGCAGGTGAAACCGTTTTTGATCTCCCTCTTGCCCGAAAAAGAGGTGATCCATTCGCAGGTGCTCCGGTTTTTCGGCATCGGGGAGTCTCACCTGGAAGAGCGGATCAAGGATCTGATCGACGAGCAGACCAATCCAACCATTGCCCCTTACGCGAAACTCGGGGAAGTCACCATTCGCTTGACCGCCAAAGCGTCGAATGTACAGGAAGCGGAGGAACGGATCGCGCCCGTCCGGCAGGCGATATTGGACAGAGTGGGAGCGTATTGTTACAGCGAGCGGGACGAAACGTTGGAACAGGTGACGGTAAATCGGTTGCGCGATCGAGGTCAGACACTGGCATTGGCGGAAAGTTGCACGGGCGGGCTGGTGGCACAGATGATCACTTCGGTTCCAGGGGCAAGCGAAGTGTTCAAAGGCGGTGTGGTCTGCTATACTAACGAAGCGAAAGAATGGCTGTTGCGGGTACCGCGGAATATTCTCGACGTACATGGGGCGGTCAGTATGGAAACGGCTTGCACCTTGGCGGAGCAGGCTGCACAGCGGATGGACGCCGATTGGGGATTGAGTGTAACGGGTGTCGCCGGCCCTTCACCTGTGGAGGGGAAACCGGTCGGTCTGGTCTATGTCGGTATTGCGGAGAGAGGACGTCCTGCCCGTGCCTACCGGTTTACGTTCCGCGGATCCCGAGAGGACATCCGAGTCCGTGCTGCCAAGCAAATGCTCTTTCTCCTTCAGGAACGAATAAAGAAAGGTGAATTGACAACATGAAGTCATTTGAACGATTTGATTTGGATCCCGCCATTCTCAAGGGGATCCGTGAAATGGGATTTGAAGAACCCTCTCCAATTCAAGCCGCTTGTATCCCGGCTGTCTTGCGGGGAGAAGATGTGATTGGACAAGCACAGACGGGAACGGGAAAGACGGCGGCGTTCGGGATTCCCGTTTTGGAGCGGATCGACTCGCGACGTCGAGTGGTGCAAAGCCTGATTTTGGCGCCTACTCGGGAACTGGCCATACAAGTGTCCGAGGAATTGCGGAAAATCGGCCGACCGAAACGGGTTCGCACGTTGCCCATTTATGGGGGACAACCGATCGGACGGCAGATCAAAGCGCTGCAGCAAGGCGTTCACGTGGTGATCGGAACACCGGGACGGGTGTTGGATCATTTGCGGCGCGGCACCCTGAGCCTGGAACATGTCGAAATCATGGTGTTGGATGAAGCGGACGAAATGCTGGATATGGGCTTTATTGACGACATTGAAGCGGTGATGGAATATTTGCCGCAACATCGGCAATTGCTTCTTTTCTCCGCCACCATGCCGCCAGGTATTCGCAGCTTGTCGCAAAAATATATGCGCAAGCCCCGCTATATCACCGTCAATCGGGGCGAAGTGACAGTGCCGGCGATTGAGCAAGCCTACTATCGCGTGCTGGAGAGCGCAAAACTGGACGCGTTGTGCCGGATTTTGGATAGTGAGGATGTGGATCTGGCCATCATATTCTGCCGTACCAAAAAGAACGTCGATGAACTGGCAGAAAATCTGCAGGCCAGGGGCTATATGGCCGGAGGACTTCACGGCGACTTGGCTCAATCTCAGCGTGACCGAGTGATGAGCGCTTTCCGCAAAGGGGAGATTGAGCTTCTGGTAGCCACTGATGTTGCCGCGCGCGGGATCGATGTCGGTAGTGTTTCTCATGTGATCAACTACGACATTCCGCAGGACGTAGAAAGTTACGTTCACCGCATCGGCAGGACGGGCCGCGCAGGCCGGACCGGTATGGCGCTGACGCTCGTCACGCCGCGGGAGATGAAGCAGTTGCGCGCCATCGAAGAGGAGATCGGTCGGGGACTGGAATCGCGCGAACTGCCCACCTTGGAAGAAGTGGCGCAAAAACAGCAACGTGCCTGGATGGCTGAGGTGGAGGCGGTGATCGAATCAGGTGATGACCGTACGTTGTTTGAGGAGCTGTACCGCAAGCTGGTAACGCGGCACTCCCCGGAGACGATCGCCGTGGCCGCCTTGCAGCTGGCATTTGCTGACCGGTTCGCTACCGGTACCGATACGGCCTATGACTTCGGTGAAACGGGTGCGTCACCGGGGATGGTGCGATTCTTCATCAACGTGGGCAAAAACGTCAACATACGTCCGCAGGAACTGGCCAAGGTTATCTCGGAATATGCGGGCATTTCCAGTAAGGACGTGGGGCGGATCAACATCTACGATCGCTTTTCCTTTGTAGAAGTGCCGGAAGAGGCAGCGCCATTCGTATTTGAGGCGTTGCGCCAGTCCAAAATCAACGGCGCACGGGTCAACTTGGAACCGGCCCGTCCGCGTAACCGTTCATAACCCTGAAAAACACAACCCCGTCTCTGCGGACGGGGTTTGTTACTGGATCCCCAGTGCGATTTTGGCGTACCGGGACATGCGGTCCTTTGTCCATGGCGGATTCCAAACGATGTTGACCTCCACGTCCCGGACACCATCCACTTTTTTGACCGCCTCCGTCACTTGGCCATTGATCGTGCCAGCCAACGGACAGCCCATAGCGGTCAGCGTCATCGTGATTTTGACGTTGCCGTCATCGTCGATATCCACGCCGTATACGAGCCCTAGATTGACGATGTCGATGCCCAGTTCCGGGTCCTCGACCTCACCCAGGCGTTCCATGATCTCCTCTTTCATCCGTTCTTTATCCAATGATCATCACTCCCGATAGTCGAAGTTGTTTCTTTCCATTACTGTACCACAACTACGTATGCATCAAACCCGATCGAGGATAGCGAATAAATGTTCGCAAAATCTCTTGGCAAAGAATCCAAAACAATGTATGATGAGGATACGAGGCGAAACGAGACAAGGAGTGATACGATACATGTCCGACCGTCGTCAAGCGTTGGAAATGGCGTTGAGACAGATCGAAAAGCAGTTTGGCAAAGGCTCGATCATGCGGATGGGGGAAGCGGCCGCGACCCAGGTGGAGACGATCTCCAGCGGATCGATCGCGTTGGATATCGCGCTGGGAGTGGGTGGGTATCCCCGTGGACGGATCATTGAAGTATACGGACCGGAGTCTTCGGGGAAAACGACCGTGGCACTTCATGCGATCGCCGAAGTACAGCGTGTCGGGGGTCAAGCCGCGTTCATCGACGCTGAGCATGCACTGGACCCGGTGTACGCCCAAAAGCTGGGAGTCAACATCGATGAGTTGTTGCTGTCCCAGCCGGACACAGGAGAGCAGGCATTGGAGATCGCCGAGGCACTGGTGCGCAGCGGGGCGATCGATATAATTGTCATCGACTCGGTGGCCGCGTTGGTCCCCAAAGCGGAAATTGAAGGAGAGATGGGGGACTCTCATGTTGGTCTGCAGGCACGCCTGATGTCGCAAGCACTGCGGAAGCTGTCCGGGGCGATCAGCAAATCAAAGACGATCGCGATTTTCATCAACCAGATTCGGGAAAAAGTAGGGGTTATGTTCGGCAACCCGGAAACCACTCCCGGCGGTCGGGCATTGAAATTTTACTCCAGTATCCGCCTGGAAGTGCGTCGTGCGGAAACGATCAAGCAAGGAAACGAGATGGTGGGCAGCCGCACCAAGATCAAAGTGGTGAAAAACAAGGTGGCTCCGCCGTTCAAGCAAGCGGACGTGGACATCATGTACGGCGAAGGCATCTCCAAAGAGGGCAGCATTCTGGACATCGCCACCGAGTTGGACATCATCAACAAGAGCGGCGCTTGGTATTCGTTTGAGGGTGAGCGTCTGGGACAGGGCCGGGAAAACGCGAAACAGTTCCTCAAAGAAAACGCGGAGTTGTGCGCCCGAATCGAAGCCAGCATCCGTGCTCACTTCGGCTTGGCTGAACCGAAAAAATCCGAAGAGGCCCAGGAGTCCGGAGAACAAGCCGAGCAACTGGAGCTCGAAGCCTGACCGTACCGTGGTCTGACCATCTGCAAAGGCGGGAAAAGACATGAAACAGGAGCCGGGCACCATCATCCGGATTGAGCGGCAACCGGGAACAACGGCTCGATACCGTGTGATTATCGAGGGTTGCGAGCCGGTTTCCGTACATGAGGACGTTTTGGTCAAGATGCGGTTGACCAAGGGGCGTCGGGTGGACCCGGTTGAGATTGATGCTGTTTTGGAAGAGGAAGAACGAAACAAAGTGTGGCAGGCTGCGCTCAAGTATTTGCAATACAAACCGCGTACGGCTCTGGAAGTGGAGCGTTATCTCATCGGAAAGGGGTTTGCTGCCCCGCATGTGCGGGCGGCGATGGACAAGCTCAATCGTTACGGTTATATCGATGACCGCCGGTTTGCCGCCGCCTGGGTGGAACAACGACGCGGAAATGGTCGCGGCCGTTTGCTGTTGCGAAAAGAATTGGAGCAAAAGGGGATTGCCGCCGACATCATCGACGAGGTGTTGGCGGAGGTTCCCGAAGAAGCGGATCAGGAGTTGGCGAGATCGCTGGCGGAAAAACGATATGAGCGGCTGCGCCGGTATCCGTGGCCGACCGTGGAACGACGGTTGGGCCATTATTTGTTGCGCAGGGGTTTTCCGCAATCGCTCGTCTACTCCATCCTGCAAAGCTATCGCGAACGTCATCGGGATTCATAGTGAGAGGGGATGAGATCGGATGCGGCTGTTGTATTTGACAGACACGCATATCAGGGGTACGTCACCCCGCAGCCGCACGGACGACTTTCCGACAGCCATGCGTCGCAAGCTGGAAGAAGTGATCCAGCTGGCGCATGACCGCCAAGTGGATGCAGTCTTACACGGTGGCGACTTTTTTGACCGTCCCGATCTATCCCCGGCGGTCGTTCGTGAATTCGCCTCCCTGTTTCGCCGGTTGAAGGTGCCGCTGTATACGATCGCTGGGAATCATGACATTTACGGGCATAATCCAGATACGGTCGATCGATCGATGCTGGGGTTGTTGGATGCCTTCGGCGTCATCCGCCTGCTTCGACCGGGGGAAACGGTCAAGCTGGAAAGAGGCGGCGTGACTGTTCAGCTCAGCGGTCAACCGTTTCACCACGAGTTGGACAAGCGGGACCCCGGATTGGATTATGCGGTGAGCAACGTGACGGGTGCCGATTTCTGCGTACATATGGTACACGGCATGGCGGTGGACCGCCACCTGCCCGAAGGCGTACCGCATACTTTATTGGATCATCTGTGGTTTGACTCGGTGGACGTTCTGCTCACCGGGCATTACCACGCAGGGTTCCCTGTTCAGCGGCGTGAGGGACGGTTCATTGTCAATCCCGGCGCCTTGGCTCGCATCAACAACCACCCTTCGGAGATGCGGCGGCAACCACAAGTCGCATTGCTCACGTTTGCTGAATCGGTGCAGGTGGAACTCATTGGCTTGCAATGTGCAGCCAAGGGAACGGATGTGTTGGATCGTTCCTATTTGGAACAAGCCGCCTACCGGGAGGAGAAATTGGCCGCCTTTGTCCGGCAGGTACGTGCTGCCGGCGAATTTCAGGGGATCGATGTGATCGACATCATTGAGGAAATCGCCCGGTTGGAAGGAATTGAAGAGGATGTCAAATACGAGGCGATGCGCCGCATCGCCATCGTGCAGGAACGGTTGGGGACGGAAGGGGGACGGGGGCGTTGAAGCGGCTGAAGCGTCTGTACATCGAAAATTTCCAGTCGCACGAACGGACAGAAATTCAATTTGCCGATGGGCTCAATGTGCTGATCGGTCCGTCGGATAGCGGCAAAAGCGCCATTTTGCGCGCATTGCGCTGGGTGTTGTTCAATCAGCCGCGAGGGACGGATTATATTCGGATCGGAGCGGACAAATGCCGTGTCGTTCTGACGATGTCTGACGGAACGGAAATCATCCGGGAACGTTCAGCTTCCGTCAACCGTTACATCATCCGGACCCCGGACGGACAGGAACGAGTATTTGAAGGGTTCGGCAGCGGTGTACCGCAGGAGGTGCTGGATGCTCACAACATGCATCCGGTTCGATTGGACAAGGACTGGGAACTGTCCGCCCAATTCGGCAGCCAATTGGAAAGCCCGTTTTTGTTGGCCGAGACAGGCAGTATACGCGCCAAATCCATCGGACGGATCAGCGGTGCCCATGTCATGGACATCGCCTTGCGGGATACGATGCGGGACCGGCAATCGCTGGCTTCCGAGATCAAACACGTGGAGCAGGAAGCGACCCGCCTGACGGAAGCTTTAAAGCCGTACGAAGACCTTCCCCGATTGGGTCGGGAATTGGAGGAGTCGGAAGCACATTATCAAGCGGCAGTGCAAAAGGAGGAGCGTCTGTCCCGCCTCAAGGCGCTGCTGCAAAAATGGCGGGATTGCAAGGAGCAAATCGCGACCCAGCGAAGCATCCTCCAACGGTTGCGACAGTTGCCGGAGGCAGAGGCGAAAATCTCTTCCCTGCAGGCGGACGGTCAACGACTGGTATGGTTGCGCCGCCGTCTGGAAGAGTATCAAAAGGGGCAACGGGAGCAGCAGACATGTCGCCGTATGCTCACGATGACCGAGAAGCTGGCGGAGGCAGCGGAAGCCCTCAACAACTTGGAGCACCGACGTGTGCATCTGCACACCCTGAGACGGCTGCATGCGCTGTACAATGCCTGTAAAAACGAACAAGCGCGATATCAGCAACGTCTCCGGTTGACCGATGGTGTCGATGTGGTGGCCGCAGTCGTCTCCCAGCTGGATACCAAACGGGCGATTCGCGACCGTATGCTGCGCCTGAAGCCGAGGCTGCACCGTCTTCGCCAGGATCGCGAGCGTATGGTTCGGACGTTGGAACGGACACGTACCCTGGCTGAAGCGATGCGGGCGGTGACTGCCGCCGAGGAAGCGTATGGGCGGTGGTGTGTCCTGACGCAGTCTGCACAACGGCTCGGCGATTGCCGCAAACGGCTGGAGGATGGACGGCAGTACCTGAAGGCCAATGCGGAGATGATCGAAGCGAACACCTCGCAAATGTTACGTCTGTTTCAACAGCTTGGCCGATGTCCGACTTGCGGTTCCCCCGTCGACGGTTCCGTGCTTCAACATATTTTGGCCGAAGTACGAGGAGGAGTTTCCCATGCAGCAGTTGGAAGAGAAAATCAAAGAGATTAAAACTGCCTTGGAAAAAGCGAAGGATCTTCGCTATAAAGCGGAAGCCCGGTTGGAGCAACTGGAGAAGCAGGAAGAGGAAATCCTGCAAGAATTGCAGGAACTGGGAGTGGAACCATCCCGTTTGGAAGAGGAGATTGCCCGTTTGGAAGAGGAGATCGAACGCCACTTGCAGGAAGCATGGGAGAAACTGCCCCAGGAGCTGATTCAAGGATCATGACCCGTTCCGAGAAGTTGGCGCGTTTGCGGGAGGCGATCGCATCTGCACGCTCCGAGTGGTTGAAACGCGAAGCCAAGCGAGAGGAGCTGGATCGTCTCCGTCAACAGGCCCACACCCGGCTGGAAGAGTTGAAAAAGCAACTGGATCTGTTCGACAAGGTGCGCGTTTTGTTGCAAACCTCTTCTGAATATGCCCGGGAGCAGGCCAAACAACAGATGGAGAGTCTGGTCACCAATGCATTGCAATATGTGTTCGGTTCCACTTTCCGCTTTGAAATCGAGTTGTCCGAACACGGAGGAAAACCGGCTGCCGAATTTTATGTTGTCACCGAATGGGATGGCCGTACCATCCGCACCAAGCCGCAAGACGCCCGCGGCGGCGGCGTGGTGGACATTACTTCCCTGGCATTGCGCGTAGCCATGATCGAAACGTTCCGGCCGCGATTGGATGGACCGTTGATTTTGGATGAACCCGGTAAGCATGTAAGCGCCGAATATGTGATGCCGATGGTGGAGTTTTTGAAGTCCGCAGGTGAAATGTTTGATCGGCAGATCATATTGGTCACGCATAATCCCCATTTGATCGAAGGAGCAGACCAAGCCTTCCATGTCCGCCTCCAATCCGGAAAAACGGAAGTTATTCCCATCTCCCGCCTTGACAATGGTACAGGCTAAATAATACAATTGATATGCATCTTTGTTTTTTAAATCCTTTCTTCGATTTTCTCCCGAATGAGAGGATTTTCTCGATCAAACAGCAACAAAGATGTAACGGCTTTTCCAAGCAATGAAATGAAAATGATGGAAAGTGGCTTTTAGCTGGAATCCGATCCGCCCGGTTGAGGTGAAACCGAAACAGGCGTCTCGAACGCCGCGCAATCCGTCTGACCTCTTGCTGAGCCGAACGAATGTCGCTGGAAGACCGAAGTCCATCGGTCTTGTTTTGTAGGCGGGAACAGAAGGAGGTGGATTGCGAAGATGCTCGACCTAGACGTGGCAGGCTTGTTGTTGCTGTTCCTTTTTGCGTTGTTGATCGGTACCGGGATTGGTTACTGGCTACGCAAATCAACGGCCGAAGCCCGAATTGGCAGCGCGGAAAAAGAGGCCGATCATATAGTCGAAACAGCTCGCAAAGAGGCTGAAGCAATCAAACGCGAAAAACTGGTGGAAGCACGAGATGAAGTCCACCGGATGCGAACAGAAGCAGAACGCGAAATTCGCGAACAGCGGAATGAACTGCAACGTTTCGAGCGGCGTCTCATGCAGAAGGAAGAGACGCTCGATCGCAAACAGGAAGCGCTAGAAAAGCGCGAGGAAGCTATCAATAAGAAAGAGCAGGAAATTGAGGAACGCCATCGGGAAGCCGAAACGCTCTACCATAAACAACTCCAAGAATTGGAGCGCATTTCCGGTTTAACCACTGAGGAAGCGAAGCAGATCATCTTCCAGCGTGTGGAAAACGAGATGCGTCATGAAACCGCCCAATTGATCAAAGAGATGGAACAACAGGCGAAAGATGAGGCGGAAAAGCGGGCACGAAATATCATTTCGCTGGCGATCCAACGTTGTGCCGCTGATCACGTGGCCGAGTCGACCGTCTCGGTGGTTACGCTGCCCAATGACGAAATGAAGGGGCGGATCATCGGACGCGAAGGCCGGAATATCCGTACCTTGGAAACGTTGACGGGGATCGATCTGATCATTGACGACACCCCTGAAGCGGTTATATTGTCCGGGTTCGATCCGATTCGGCGCGAAGTGGCGAGAGTGGCACTGGAGAAATTGGTTGCCGACGGCCGGATTCATCCGGCCCGCATCGAGGAAATGGTAGAAAAAGCCCGACGCGAAGTGGATGAGCGCATTCGGGAATACGGTGAGCAAGCGACTTTTGAAACAGGCGTTCACGGGTTGCACCCGGATTTGATCAAAATACTGGGTCGGTTGAAGTTTCGGACCAGCTATGGCCAAAATGTGCTGAAACATTCGATGGAAGTGGCTCATTTGGCAGGCCTTTTGGCCGCCGAACTGGGAGAAGACGTCGTCCTCGCCAAGCGAGCGGGACTGTTGCATGATATTGGGAAGGCGATCGACCACGAAGTGGAAGGATCTCATGTAGAAATCGGGATCGAATTGGCCAAAAAATATAATGAACACCCCGCGGTGATCAACGGTATCGCTTCCCATCACGGCGACGTCGAAGCGACCAGCGTGATTGCGGTGTTGGTCGGAGCGGCGGATGCTTTGTCTGCAGCACGTCCCGGCGCCCGACGCGAGACGCTGGAAGCCTACATCAAACGGTTGGAGAAGCTGGAGGAAATCTGCGATTCGTTTGATGGGGTGGAAAAATCGTATGCGATTCAAGCCGGACGGGAAGTGCGCATCATCGTTCGACCGGAAGAGGTATCGGATGCGGAGGCGGTTGTGTTGGCCCGTCAAATAACCAAAGAGATCGAAAACCGGTTGGATTATCCGGGACATATTAAAGTAACGGTGATTCGGGAGACACGGGCCGTGGAGTATGCAAAATAAAAGTGGCATTTTTTGCCGCTTTCTTTTTTTCTATACGGAGGCAGGAACATGCGTGTGTTGATGATCGGTGACATCGTCGGCTCATTAGGAAGAACAGCGATTCAAACCCATCTGGATCGGTTGAAGCGGTCTTACAAACCGGATGTAACTGTGGCCAACGGCGAAAACGCGGCAGGAGGACGAGGGATCACCCGCGAGATTGTCCGTTCGCTGTTGAAACAAGGAGTCGATTGCATCACATTGGGCAATCACGCCTGGGATCGAAGGGAGATTTTCGATTTTATTGACGAGGAACCGCGATTGGTGCGTCCGGCCAATTATCCGGAAGGTACACCCGGCCGAGGGTATGCCGTCATACCCGTTGGCAAAGAATCGCTTACCGTCATCAACTTGATGGGCCGGACCTTCATGTCTCCTGTGGAATGCCCATTCCGTACCGTCGACGCACTGCTCGCCAAACTGAACGGAAAAACCCATATTGTCGTCGATTTCCACGCAGAAACCACCTCGGAGAAACAAGCGATGGGATGGCATCTGGATGGGCGGGTGTCGGCGGTGATCGGTACACACACATGTGCAGACGGCGGATGAACGCATTTTGCCCGGAGGGACCGCCTATCTGAGCGATGTGGGTATGACCGGGGCGTATGACGGGGTTCTGGGAATGACACGTGACTTGGTATTGAAAAAGTTCCTCACGCAATTACCCGTACGCCTGGAAGTGGAAAAAACGGGCAGGATGCAGATGAATGCCGTCGTCATCGATCTGGACCGCACCAATGGAAAAGCGCATAATATCCGGCGTGTCCGTATCGATGACGACCAACCTTTGCTGGATGGATAAGCAGCCAAATTTTAGGTTTTCAATTTTTTGAATCTTTATTTCGGCTAGGAGGAATTTATTTAGAACTGGCGAATATATATGGCAATGGACACACTCAAACCATCGAGGAGGTACCGAACATGGAAGTATTAAAAGTTTCAGCAAAGTCCAGTCCGAACTCTGTCGCTGGTGCACTTGCGGGAGTCCTGCGTGAGCGTGGGGCGGCCGAAATTCAGGCGATTGGAGCCGGTGCACTCAATCAAGCTGTGAAAGCGGTAGCAATTGCACGAGGGTTTGTCGCACCGAGCGGAATCGATCTGATCTGCATTCCCGCATTTACGGACATTATCATCGATGGGGAAGAGCGAACAGCGATTAAGTTGATCGTAGAACCCCGTTGACACGGGATCCACATAAGTGAAAGAAACCTGTTTATCTTCGTATAGACAGGTTTTTCTTTTGAAGAGGGGAATTACCATGTTTTGGATCGATGGGCATTGCGATGTGTTATATAAAATGTGGAAATCCGGGGGCAATCTTTCCTTTTATGCCCCCGATTCTTCTTTGGATGTCACATTCAGTTCTGCACAGCGCTCGCGCCTGTTGATGCAAGTGTTCGCCATATGGGTGCCGGAGGAGGTGTCACGACATCTCGCTTGGCATGTCGCCCTCCGACAGGTGGATCTGTTCTATGAGCGCATCGTGCAAGACAGCACTCGTACATTTGTCATTACGGAAAGTTCCCATTTGGATCAACTTCGGGAAGGAAAGCTGGGGGCGTTTTTATTGTTGGAAGGAGCGGATGCCCTGCAGGGAGAGATTGCTTACCTGCGAACGCTGTATCGTTTGGGAGTGCGGCAGGTGGGTTTGACCTGGAATCACGCCAACGAAGCGGCCGATGGAATCGAAGAGCCGCGCGGAGGAGGGTTGACCCGGTTCGGTCAACAGTTAATAAAGGAAATGGCCCGATTGGGAATGATTGTAGATGTATCCCATTTATCAGTCAGAGGATTTTGGGACGTGATGGAATACACGGACGTACCCGTTGTTGCGTCCCATTCTAATTGCTATGCCGTTTGTCCTCATCCGCGTAATTTGGGAGACGATCAAATTCGGGCATTAATCGAGCGCGGAGGTTTGATCGGCATCACATTCGTGCCCAAATTCGTTCATCAGCAGGGAAAAGAGGCACGATGGGATCATTTGTTCCGGCATATCGACCACATCTGTCATTTGGGCGGAGCGGGGTCGATCGCCTTTGGATCAGACTTTGACGGGACAGAGGAGAAAATTCCCGGTTTGGCGCATGCGGGAGACTTTGCCGATTTTGCGGAAAAACTAATGAAACGGTATCCGGAGGAGTGGGTGCGGAAATGGACTGGTGAAAATTGGCTAACATTTTATCGGACATACCTGAGAAATTGAGTGGTTATGAATAAACGCTAGAAAATCATCTGACGGGATGCGCAAGAGGGAAAATCCACCCGAAAAAAGTCGGATAAGAGAGGAATTCGTCGGATGAGCAGTTGCTTTTTATTATACAAGGGAATAGAATTGATTAGTGATGAACCGTTACCGTTCCTATCTCGATTTAGACAAGGACAATGGTACGGTATCTTTCACCATTTTTTGTTTTTCAGATAGTCGCAGGGTATCTAAAGGAGATGAGTTCATGGTCAAGCAGCTTTCGTGGAAGGTGGGCGGACAACAGGGAGAAGGGATTGACAGTACAGGTGAGATATTTGCCACCGCGTTGAATCGGCTGGGTTATTACCTGTACGGATATCGTCACTTTTCTTCTCGGATCAAGGGAGGGCACTCCAATACCAAGATTCGTATCAGTATCCGCCCGATCCGCGCCATTTCCGACGAGCTGGATATTTTGGTCGCTTTTGATCAGGAAACGATTGATCTGAACGCGTACGAATTGCATGAAGGTGGCGTGATCTTGGCGGACGCCAAATTTAATCCGCAAATCCCGGAAGGGGTAAACGCGCGGTTGTTTACCGTTCCGTTTACCAAAATCGCAGAAGAAGTGGGCTTGGCCCAAATGAAAAATATGGTCGCCGTGGGCGCTTCAAGTGCGCTTCTGGGATTGCCGGTGAACGCGTTCAAAAGTGTTATCGAAGAGAGGTTTTCCCGGAAAGGCCAGACGGTTGTGGACAAAAACATGGACGCGATCGAGCGGGGAGCCCGATTTATCATAGAGCAGGCGGGAGGACCTCTGCCGGAACTGCAATTGGAAAAATCGGACGGAAAAAGACGTTTATACATGATCGGCAACGATGCGATCGCGTTGGGCGCCATTGCTGCTGGTTGCCGGATCATGGCAGCGTATCCGATTACTCCATCGTCTGAAATCATGGAATATCTCATCAAAAAACTGCCGGAATTCGGTGGGACGGTTGTGCAAACCGAAGATGAAATCGCTGCCATTTCCATGGTGATCGGTGCAAATTACGGTGGCGTGCGTGCGATGACGGCTTCTGCAGGCCCAGGCTTGTCCCTCATGACTGAAGCGATCGGTTTGGCGGGTATGACCGAAACCCCTGCCGTCATCGTGAACACGCAACGTGGCGGTCCCAGCACCGGTTTGCCGACCAAACAGGAGCAAAGTGACATTTTGGCGATGCTCTACAGCACGCACGGAGAAATTCCGAAAATCGTGATCGCACCGAGCACGGCGGAAGAATGCTTCTATGATACGATTCAGGCGTTCAACCTGGCGGAAAAATATCAATGCCCGGTCATTATCTTGGCCGACTTGGCTCTGGCGCTCGGGAAGCAAACCGTGGAACCGCTGGATTACAACCGGATTCAAATCGACCGTGGACAACTGTTGCCGTTAGATGCGGAATTACCCGCTTTGGAAGACTCGCAGTTGTTCAAACGCTATCAATTCACAGAAAGCGGCGTTTCTCCACGGGTGTTGCCGGGTACGAAACATGGTCTACATCACGTGACCGGTGTGGAACATGACGAAACGGGGCGTCCGTCGGAAAACCCGGTCAACCGCAAAAAAATGATGGAGAAACGGCTCAAAAAGCTGGCGAACGGCATCGATTTCGAAAACCCGATCATTGCCGACGCGCCGCATGAGGAGCCGGATTTGTTGCTTGTTGGTTTGTGCTCCACCCGTGGCACCATCCATGAGGCGATGGAGCGGCTTGAAGAGGACGGCATCAAGGTGAACCACGTTCATATTCGCCAAGTACTGCCGTTCCCGTCCGATATTGTCCGGCCGTATATGGAGCGGGCGAAAAAAGTCGTCGTGGTGGAAAACAACGCGACCGGACAACTGGCCTCGTTGTTGAAACTGTACGTCGGCATGGCCGAGAAAATCGTCCATCTCGGCAAGTACGACGGCAATCCGTTCCTGCCCTCGGAAATTTACAACCAATGCAAGGAGCTGATGGTCCATGGCCACATTTAAAGATTTCCGCAACAAAGTGAAACCGAACTGGTGCCCGGGTTGCGGGGACTTCTCCGTATTGGCCGCCATGCAGCGTGCATTTGCCAATTTGGGGCTGGAACCGGAAGACGTGGCCATCGTATCGGGTATCGGTTGTTCCGGTCGGATTTCGGGATATGTCAACGCATACGGTTTCCACGGCATTCATGGACGCGCCCTGCCGATTGCGCAAGGGCTCAAACTGGCAAACCGTGAGCTGACAGTAGTGGCTGCCGGCGGTGACGGGGATGGTTTCGCGATTGGGATGGGGCATACGATTCACGCCATCCGGCGCAACGTCGATATCACGTACATTGTGATGGATAACCAAGTGTACGGCTTGACCAAAGGACAAACATCTCCGCGAAGCGAGATGGGCTTCAAAACGAAGAGTACACCGAAAGGTTCCATCGAAGCACCGCTCGCACCGATGGAAATGGCTCTCACCGCTGGGGCAGGATTTGTGGCGCAGGCGGTGTCCAGCGATCTGAAACAGTTGACACACATCATCGAAGAGGGGATCAAGCACAAGGGCTTCTCCCTCATCAACGTATACAGCCCGTGCGTCACTTACAACAAGGTGAACACTTACGACTGGTTCAAAGAGCATCTGGTGAACTTGGAAAAAGATGAATCATACGATCCATCGGACCGGCAAGCAGCCATGCAAAAGCTGATGGAGCACAACGGATTGGTCACCGGGATCATCTATCAGAACAAGGATCGCAAATCGTATGAGGACCTGATTCCTGGCTTCCGTGAAACAGCGTTGTGCAAGCAAGACCTGAAGATCACCCAGGAGCAATTCGACAAATTGGTTGCTGAGTTCGCATAATGACCTGACTAGAAGCCGCTTTCCATTGGGAAAGCGGCTTTTTTCAGCAGTCATGATTATCATGCATATGCTGGTGAAAAGATGTGCTTAAGCGCGTCTGACAATGTGGGTATCGTGGGAACATTTTCCTCAGGGAGTGACTTCACCACGAAAGGGTGTGAAAGTGTGCGGTGGACAGTATTGGGTTACCAATCTCCTTACCCGGGAGCAGGGGGAGCGACACCGGGGTATTTGCTGGAATCAGAGGACAAGCGCATTTTGATCGATTGCGGAAGCGGTGTGTTGTCCCAACTGGATCAGTATTGCCGCCCGTATGAACTGGATGCGGTCGTTTTGTCCCATTTGCATCATGACCACATCGCTGACTTTTTTGTGCTTCAGTACGCGATCCGATTAGCGAAACAAATGGGCCGTCGCACGCGGTCGCTCACCGTGTATGCACCGGGAGCCCCGGAAAAATGGGCCCGGCTCCTGACATATCATGATGCAATCGATTGGCGGCCCATCGAGAAACATAGGGAAACATCTGTGGGAAGTGTGCGTTTGTCGTTTCATCCGACGGACCACGCCATCCCCTGTAACGCAGTATTGGCCGACAACGGGAGAAGTCGGATTCTGTACGGTGCGGATGCGGGCCCGCGAACGGATTGGAGCCGGATGGCACAGTCTCCCGATCTGTTTGTGTGTGAAGCAACCTATTTGAAACGAAATGCTCCTCAACATCCGACTGGACACCTCTCGGCGGAGCAAGCAGCGATGGCGGCAGAACAAATCGGCGCCAAACGGTTGCTCTTGACGCATTTGTTTCCGGAGTATACACCGGCGGAGGTGGAGCGTGAAGCGCGGCCGTATTTTTCGGGTACACTGTACGTAGCTGGGATCGGTCTTTCAATTCGGCTGGGATAATGTCCGCCTTAAATGGACATTTTCCCTTCCCGAGCTTTGTGTAATGGTGGTATAATCGTTGTGAAATCATGATATCACAGTCATTTCAGGATGGGGAAGGAGTGTCCATTATGGGCGGAACAATGCGCGCCTTGGTGAAACATCATGCCGGATTCGGCGCAGAGTTGCGGGAGGTGCCCATTCCGGAGTACGGTCCCGATGAGGTATTGATCCGTGTCAAAGCGACGAGTCTTTGCGGAACCGATGTCCATATCTATGTGTACGACGATTGGGCCAAAAGCCGAGTGAAACCGCCGTATGTATTCGGCCACGAATTTTCGGGTGAAGTGGTGGCCGTCGGAGATCAAGTAACTTCCTTTCAGGTGGGGGATCACGTATCGGCGGAAACCCATATCGTGTGTTACGAATGTCCGCAGTGCCGGCGAGGCGAATATCACGTCTGCCAAAACACACAAATTATCGGTGTGGATCGGCAGGGTTGCTTTGCTGAATATGTGGTGATGCCGGCGAAAAACTTGTGGAAAAACAGCAAAAGCCTGCCATTTGAAGTGGCTACGTTGATGGAGCCGATGGGCAACGCCGTACACACTGTGCTTTCCGGTCCGATTGCAGGCAAGACGGTGGCGGTGATTGGTTGCGGTCCGATCGGGTTGATGGCCGTGTCAGTGGCCCGAGCGAGTGGGGCGGCCAAAGTACTGGCACTGGATGTGAACGAATACCGGTTGGATATGGCTGTGCAGATGGGAGCGACCCATATTGTACATTCACAAAATGAAGACCCGGTCAAAAAAGTGTTGTCGCTGACAGGGGATCGGGGAGTGGACGTCGTATTGGAAATGTCGGGTCATCCCGTCGCCATCCAGCAGGGACTCAAGATGTTGACCATGGGTGGCCGGATCTCGATGTTGGGTCTCCCGACGCGTCCGGTGGAACTGGACATCACCAACGATATCGTTTTCAAGGGAATTCAGATCCATGGCATCACCGGCCGGAAAATGTTTGAAACTTGGGAGCAAACGGCTGGACTGCTCGAGTCTGAGCAAGTGATCCTGGAGCCTTTGATTACCCACAAGTTCCCGTTAGAAGAATTCGAACAAGCATTTGAACTGATGATGAGCGGCAAATCCGGCAAAGTGATATTGTTACCTTGAGCGCTCATGGGGATCATATTCAATGTGATTCTGATTTACAGATAAAGCCGCCTGACAGCCCACGGTTTCAATCGTGGGATGAAAGACGGCGTTGCTCGGCATCCCCTTTTGGGGATGGCAAGAGCAACCAATTCGCTGTATAATCGAACATATGAGCGGTGCTCATCCCACTGGTAGTGGGTTTGTTCCTGTGGACGTCATGGTATGAGGTTCCAGTGGCGAACCAATCTCTCCCACTGGGTAAAACCATGAGAGTGAGAAAAAGGAAC
>NZ_JANRHH010000037.1:165384-165616 GCF_030433435.1 Polycladomyces subterraneus | reverse complement strand
GATCATCCGCAT
This sequence comes from Polycladomyces subterraneus, assembly GCF_030433435.1. NCBI lineage: Bacteria > Bacillati > Bacillota > Bacilli > Caryophanales > Thermoactinomycetaceae > Polycladomyces > Polycladomyces subterraneus. The sequence goes on along the minus strand of NZ_JANRHH010000037.1, from coordinate 165,604 downwards.
GGAAGACTTGACGGACATCCGGAACCGAGCTAAGTCAAAAAAAGAAGCCGGACGGAACCTGCATTCCTGGGCGTTTTATCAGCTGAAAGAGATGATCCGCTACAAAGCAGAGATGGCGGGTATTCGGGTGGAGATCGTCAATCCCGAATACACCAGCCAAACCTGCAAGTGCGGTCATCGCGAAAAGGCGAACCGAAGCGGTATCCGCTTCAAGTGCAAA
>NZ_JANRHH010000037.1:0-165297 GCF_030433435.1 Polycladomyces subterraneus | reverse complement strand
GGCGTTAACCACTCAAGAATCCCACGGCTTTAGCCGTGTGGAGTGTCAAGTCGTGCTTTTCACTTCGATGGCCTATGGGATCTTCACCCGTCAAGACCGATTTCTATAGGGGGATGGATTCGTGAAAGATTTGATGGTATCCGAGATGGAACGCATTTGGAGCAGGAAAAAATCGTTGGTATCGTTTGTGATTCTTGGTTTGTTGCTGGTATTCATGACGTTTTGGTTGCACCGCGGCGGGATCGGATTTTATGATCCACTTCATACGACTCGGCTCAATTCCGTCAATTTTCCTGTGTTTTTGCTTAAAGAAATGTCGTTTATCTTGTCCTTGATTCTCATCCCGATGATGGTGGTGGACAACTTCAACGGAGAATGTACATCCGGCGCTTACCGGTTGGTGATGATCTGCCCGTTTTCGCGTTGGCAGTTGTTGACGGCCAAATGGGTCAGTCAGGCGATCGTGATCGGAGCGATGCTGGTCATGATTCTCCTGTATGGAGTAGTGGCGGGAGCGGTGTTGTTTCCCCATGAGCAAACCGTTACGTTTTTCCACCGCCCGGAGGCGGAAGGGTACGGATATGTACTGTTATTTTACGGCTGGCATTCGCTCATATTTCTGGCGTTGCTGGGGATCGTTGGATTGTTGAGCTCCGTTCTCCCCAATACGATTGTTGCTTTTTTCGGATCGATTGCATTTTTGGTCGGTACTGTGTACGCTTCCCGTCAGATGTTTTTTTCTGTAGACCGGGGAGTCGGTGTTCAAGCTGATGGGCGGCATGGGGACATCTTCGGTTTTGGCATTGCTGGCAACCTGTCTGATCTTCTCATACAGTATGACGTACGTACCGTGGGGGAGAAGGGATTGGGTGTATTGAGTTTGGTCTGTGCGATTTGGTTGAAATCCACCGACAAAAAGCCCTGTACTCCCTCATGCATTTCAGGCGGAGGGCCTGTACGACTGGGATAACGCTCATAACGATAAATAAAGCAACGCTGCACTATATCAGTTACCGCAATATTAATATTTTTGTATATAATAAGACGCAAACAGGGTGAAAGAAGGCAAAGCCATGTTCATCAAACAACCATTTGATGAATTCTTAGGTTTACAATACAAAAGAGTAAATGAGGATCAAATAAACGTTTACTTACCTTTACAACCTTTGTTTTTGAACAGTTTAGGTGTTGTTCATGGTGGGATCATCTCTTCACTTGCCGATGTTGCGATGTGTAATGTTCCAGAAGTAGATGCTCGCGGTGTTCAGACAGTAGTGACAGTCGATCTGAAAGTCTCTTTTTTGCGTCCTGCCAAAGGAGAATTTTTGCTGGCTGATGCGCGTGTAATCAAAAAAGGAAAGAGTCTGATCCATTCTGAGTGCCTGATTTATGATGACCAAAATACATTAGTTGCAAAAGCTGACGGGATTTTATATGTGATATAAGAACAAATTCAAGACATCGGTGAGAACACTGCAAATATCACGACTCTCGTTGATCACTTCCAAAGGGGGATGCCGAACAATGTCGCCTGCAAGCCCACGATTGCCCCAAGGGTACTCCCTTTGGGCCAGCTTTCAGGCGGCTTCATCTGTAAAGAAGAGCACAACGGATGTAGTGCTTCGAACAAACCATCACTTTACAGAGATCGTAATGCCTCTGCAATCGGCGTCTCCCCGGTCTGCAAATCAAAAGACCGCCGGTAAGTATGCTCGTTCTCCAGTGCTTCCACAATCGTTCGAGCTACGTCGCCCCGGGGAATTTCTCCACTTTCTTCGATGTGTTCGGCGATCCGGACCGTTCCTTTGGGCGGATCATTTGTCAAGTACCCCGGCCTAATGATGGTATAGTTCAGCTTGCTGGCACGCAGGCGGTCGTCCGACACACCTTTGGCGATGAAATAGTGCCGGATTCGCTCCGGTCCGAACTCAGGCCGGTCCGCATATATGCTGCTCACCATGATGAACCGTTCCACACCGAACGCTTCTGCTTTTTCAATCGTTTTGATCGCTCCCAGCTTGTCGACCAATTCCGTCTTGTCCGGTCCGGTATGCGAACCGGAACCGGCCGTGAACACGACGACGGAACACCCCTCTATTGCATGGTCAATTTCCTTCTCCAAGTCGGCCACCACGATTTCGTCAGCGCCCAATCGTTTCAACTCGGACGCTTGTTCCTCTTTTCGAATCATGGCCCGCACTTGGTGCTCTGTCCCGGCAAACAGTTGCACCAACTGCCTGCCGATTTTACCGTTCGCACCTACGATCACGATTTTCATGCCTATCCATCCCCTTGTATACCTGTGAGATTCGAATACTAAACTGAGGCGGCCACCGCAGCGGCAACCTCGGCTTCGATGAAGCTCCCAGAGGCTAGTTCATCTTGAGTCATCTCGCACCTACCCAATGATGAATAGTGTGCAAATGCTTTCCCAGCTCGCTTCACCTGCGCCCTGCAAGGAAGCGGGTTATGGCCGCTTCGACCCGGAGCGCAGGCCGCGGGTAAAGTACGCTTCGCTTAGAGGAAGTTGCCGGCGATTTCATTCCTGCGATTTCCGGATCTTCGCTCAGTCAGGGCTTGGTAAGTCGCTCACCTGGGAAAGCATTTGCTCCCTCACGGATTATCAGACACGCACTAGTCGCCATCTGTTAAAGCAGGAAACAACGGCAGAACCTCTTCACCTAACTCCTCTATCACTTCTGATGCGGGACGTTGTCCGTATTTTAAATTGAGCATCACATGGTTCACACCGGCGTTTCTCAAGCTTTCAAGAAATTGGATAAGAAACTTTCTTCCTGTCCGAAATCCCAAATGGATCGGTGTCGGATCCTCATCCGGATCCTCGGTTAAATCAATATATAGAGACTGACTAAACGGTTTGAAACCATCGGTGTGCGAACGCCAATTTCGGATCAGTTCCGTTTGAAAAGTCAAGTTGCGGGGGTAGTACATCCATCCATCGGCGTTTTTTGCGATCCACTCAATAGACTGCCCGCTATGGCCGGTCACTAACACTGGAATATCATATAAATCGGGTTTTGGTATAAGATCGCCATCTGACATATGAACCCTCAATGTATCGATTACAGGAAAGTTCTCTTTCCAAACGGTTTTGATGACCGAAAGAGCTTCCCGAAACAATTCCCCTCTTTGGTCAAAATCAACGGCAAAACTCGGGAATTCAATTGGCCGATCCCCCGTTGCCACACCAAGAACCAACCGGCCACCGGATATTTTGTCGACGGAAGCCGCAGCTTTTGCCACATGCAACGGGTGACGCAAGGTTAAAATAATGCTTCCGGTGACAAGCGCAATCTTTTGTGTATTTGCCGCAATATATCCGAGAAAAACCCATGGATCGTATATTTGACCTACATCCCCAAAGTTGGGATCATGAAGTGGAACATCTCGGACCACTAATGAAGCGAAATTCAATTGTTCCGCTCTCTTTGCAAGCTTTACTTGCTCTTCCATATTCACCAAAGGAATACTTCCGGTATAGGCTTCTATTGGGAAAAACAATCCCAGTGTCAAATGATTTTCTTTAAACATTCGCCTGTAACCAGGGTGTCGGCTGAAGTGATACAAGGTTTTGGGCATTGTTGTCATTCCTTCACTTTATTTAAATGTAGCTGTTACCGTATAGTCTCCACGATACTCTCGAGGATGCCCGCATTTCATTAATAAAATGCCACCTTCAATCAGAGACACGATGGCTTGCCGTTGCGGAGGTGTGGAATCAGGTAACCTCCCTTGTTGTTTTTAATTATTCTAGCGTCTATTTTAGGTTGTCAATCCAACGCTAAAACCACTTGTTGACTTTTCTGTGGAATTCTTCGTCATGTTCACTCATTTCTGAGTCGAGGTTTCCGAACGGACAACCACGCATTTCAGGCGTATCTCGGTGAAAACAGACTAACCAGTCTAACATGTCGTTCAAACGATCCGTTGGATCCTTGTCGCTTTGTAAAATTCCTTGAATCAGTTGTTGGTCCCAGGCTTCTAGCAGGTGATCCACCACCGCTCCCCAAGGTACGCTTGGAGGGGTAGTAGTGGTAAAACTGGCCTTTTCCGACCTGAGCCGCTTCCCAAAAATCGCTGAGTGTGGAGTATAATCCGACCACAGAATGCGGATCTTGATAGGAATCGAAATGTTAACAGAAAGCTGAATCCGCAAGGGGGGATGAAAAGTGAAAGTCACGAGTTATCGCGGTCGTAGCGGCAAACTGGGAGTAAACCCGGAAGGTGGGCCATACATTGAAGTATATCCCGAAACGAAACAAGAAGCCCTGATATTAGGAATACCGGTAGGAGAAAAGATAAGGATTTATGAAAGGATCAGCCAAGGCGTATCCTCCCATGGCGGACTCAATTATGAGTTTTTGCGTTTCAAAGAAATTGTGGAAGAGAATTTTGGAGAAGACGTTTGGGAATGGGCAAAAAAGGTTCATACCAACGCAACTCCAAATTAAAGTCGGGAGCAAAGTTGTCTTACTCTATCCCACCAACTCGTGGGCATTTTCCAAGGAACATGGGAAGGGCATCTCACCCTCTGCCTGTGTTCCTTTTCTAATCCGACGCAGAATGGAAAATACCACGAGACGTTGATCTGGTGGTGGAAGGAGAAGAGATCCGGGTATGAATCAGAGGAATGGTTCAAACAACCAGATTTTAGTATCCGGTATTTGTTTCTACATCAATGTTCACCCAGACCGGAAGCAGGTTATGACCGCTACGACCCGGGGCGCAGGACACGGACCGCTCAGACGAAGTTTCCTGCGATTTCATTCCTGCGCTTTCCGGGTCTTCACTCGGCAAGGCTTAGGTCTTTGCCCACCCTGGGAAAGATTGGCTCCCTCACGGATTTACCAGGAATGCCTTAAGAGCATCACATGTGACATTTGCTTGACACTCGAAAAAAACATGGACTTTTATCGGTAAGTATGTATAATAATACACTAAGATGAATTTTTATAAGGGAGAGGGACGAACGTGGCAAAGGAAAAGGTGATCCTGGCATATTCCGGGGGTTTAGATACATCGGTTGCCATCAAATGGTTGCAGGAGCATTATGGCTATGATGTCGTGGCTGTCGCTCTGGATGTGGGCGAGGGTAAGGATTTGGACTTTGTCAAAGCCAAAGCGCTGAAAGTGGGAGCGGTAAAGTCGCTGGTCGTCGATGCGCGGCAGTGGTTTGCCGAGAAATATCTGGCACCGGCGCTGAAGGCCAATGCAATGTATGAAGGCAAATATCCGTTGGTGTCCGCACTGTCCCGTCCGCTGATCTCGGAAGTGCTGGTGCAAGTGGCGGAAAAGGAAGGGGCCGTCGCCGTGGCGCACGGTTGCACTGGGAAAGGGAATGATCAAGTACGGTTCGAGGTGTCCGTCGCTGCATTGAATCCCCAGTTGAAAGTGATCGCACCGGTACGGGAATGGGCGATGTCCCGGAACGAAGAGATCGCATATGCAAAAAAACACGGTATTCCAATCCCGGTCGATTTGGATAATCCCTACAGCATCGACCAGAACTTGTGGGGAAGAAGCTGTGAGTGTGGCATTTTGGAAAATCCGTGGGCGGAGCCGCCGGAGGAAGCGTACGAATGGACGGCATCGCTGGCTGATACCCCTGATCAGCCTGATGAAGTGGAGATCAGTTTTGAAAAAGGGCTCCCTGTCGCATTGAACGGGAAAGCGATGCCGCTTCATGAGCTGATCACCGCTTTGAACCAGATCGCTGGGAAACACGGTGTCGGCCGGGTCGATCATGTGGAAAACCGGCTGGTCGGCATCAAATCGCGTGAGGTGTACGAGTGTCCGGGCGCGATTACGCTGATTACGGCCCACCGTGAGCTGGAGTTTCTGACGCAGCCCCGGGAGATTGCCCAGTTCAAGCCGATCGTGGAACAGCAGTGGGGCAAATTGACCTATGAAGGCTTGTGGTTCTCCCCGCTCAAAAAAGCGCTGGATGCCTTTATCGACGTGACGCAGGAAACCGTCAGTGGTACGGTACGCGTCAAGCTGTTCAAAGGGCATGCTGTGGTCACTGGCCGGAAGTCGGAACAGTCGCTGTACAATGAAAAGCTGGCCACCTACACGCCGGAGGACACCTTCGATCATCAAGCGGCCGTCGGTTTCATTCGTCTGTGGGGATTGCCGACGCAAGTATTCGCCACCGTCAACCCGAAGAAGGAGGATCACCATGAAGCTCTGGGGCGGGCGATTTACCAAGCCGACCAACCAGTTGGTTGAGGAATACACTGCATCCATCGGGTTTGATCAACGGCTTGCTGAAGAAGATATCCGAGGGAGCATGGCCCATGTACGCATGTTGGGTGCATGCGGCATTTTGACGGAGGAGGAGACGAAGACCATCCTCTCCGGTCTTGAAACGATCCGGGAGCGCATCCACCGCGGGGAAGTATCGTTTTCGGTCGAGAACGAAGACATACACATGAACATCGAGAAGTTGCTGATCGAGGAAATCGGTCCCGTTGGCGGCAAACTGCATACGGGTCGCAGCCGCAATGACCAGGTCGCGTTGGATATGCACCTGTACGTTCGTCATCAAACCGTTGAACTGGTCCGTTTGCTTGTCGGTGTACAGGAGGCGCTCATTGCCCAGGCGGAAGCGCACGTGGACACCATCTTGCCGGGATACACCCACCTGCAACGTGCCCAGCCGGTACGGCTGGCCCATCACCTGTTAGCATATGTTTCCATGTTTCAACGCGACATCGAGAGGCTAATAGACAGTTACAAACGGGTCAACATTTCGCCGTTGGGTGCCGGTGCGATCGCGGGGACAACCTTTCCGATCGACCGACACATGGTAGCCGAGGAGCTGGGCTTCGACGAGATCTACGACAACAGCATGGATGCTGTAAGCGATCGGGACTTTCTGGTGGAGTTTCTCTCCATCGCTTCTCTGATCATGGTCCACCTGTCCCGACTGTCCGAAGAGTTGATCCTGTGGTCCAGCGAAGAGTTCGGCTACATCGAGTTGGATGATGCCTTCTGTACGGGCAGCAGCATGATGCCGCAAAAGAAAAATCCGGATGTCCCCGAGCTGATCAGGGGGAAAACAGGGCGCGTGATCGGCCATCTGGTGGCGTTGCTCACTGCTTTGAAGGCCTTGCCGCTCACCTACAACAAGGATATGCAGGAGGACAAGGAAGGCGTGTTCGATACGGTGGACACGCTGACCGGGGCGCTCGCGCTGACAGCGCCAATGCTTTCCAGTATGAAAGTGAATGTGGAGAAAATGCGGGAAAATGCGCAAAGCGGGTTTGCCAACGCCACCGATCTGGCTGATTACCTAGTGAAGAAAGGATTGCCGTTCCGCGAAGCGCATGAAGTTGTCGGGCGTTTGGTACTGCATTGTCTGGAACAGGGTAAGACGTTGACGGATTGTGAATTGGCGGAATTCAAGGCTGCTTCTCCGCTGATTGAGGCGGACGTGTATGAAGCAATTCAACTGGAACGGGTGGTTGACGCTCGAAATATCTCCGGCGGTACGGGGCGTCAAGCCATTTTGGCCGCCATCGAAGATAAAAAATCGAAAATCGATGAAACCCATACGTGGTTAGATCACGTTATTAGTTAATGGGTTTCTATCAATTTAAAATAGAAACCCCTGCCTGTCGGCAGTCAGGTTGTTGACAAGATACGGACGACAGTTGTCCGAGAGAGGGAGCGAAGGTCGAAGATGGACCCGTTTCCCATTGTCAGCAGTCCACTGCGGGAAGGTAGTCGGGTTTCTTTCGTTTTGCTTTTGTCGATTTAGCGAACGACCAAGAAAGGCGGCTGGGATTGCAGGACAAAGATGCTATACTATAATAGATAAGAGATTGGATTAAGAGATTGGATGCGAGTGAAAGAGGGGAAATTCGTTACATAGTTTTATAGAATACCAGGTACACGAGGCTTGAGGTGATACTGTGATCGAAATGCATGATGTTTGGAAAAGATACCCGAACGGTGTTGAGGCATTGCGGGGAATTGACGTCAAGATCGAGCAGGGAGAATTCGTCTACGTCGTGGGACCGAGTGGTGCGGGTAAGAGCACCTTTATCAAGCTCATGTACCGGGAAGAGAAGCCGTCTAGCGGTGTCATCCTGATCAACGGTGTCAATGTCAAACGCGTTCGAGATTGGAAAATTCCGTATTTGCGTCGCAATATCGGTGTGGTATTCCAAGACTACAAATTGTTGCCCAACATGACGGCGTATGAGAACGTCGCTTTCGCTATGGAAGCGATCGAAGCGCCGAGGCGGCAGATTCGCCGGCGTGTGGAGGAAGTCTTGGAGCTGGTCGGTTTAGAGGATCGGATGCACGCCCTACCGTCCCAATTGTCCGGTGGAGAACAGCAACGTGTCTCCATCGCACGGGCGATCGTAAACAACCCCAGTTTCTTGATTGCGGACGAGCCTACTGGGAACCTGGATCCGGAAACCTCCTGGGATATTATGTATTTGCTGCAGGAGATCAACAACCGCGGAACGACCATCGTGATGGCGACGCACAACAAAGAGATTGTGAACACGATGCGCCAGCGCGTCATCGCCATCGAACAAGGCGTAATTGTGAGGGACGAGTTGCAGGGGGAATACGGTTATGAAGATTAGTACGATGTTCCGCCATATGCGAGAGGCGGTCAAAAGTTTACGCAGAAACTCGTGGATGACGTTCGCCGCGGTCAGTGCGGTGGCCGTCACCTTGCTCATTTTCGGATTCTTTCTCGTGTTTGCCTTCAACGTCAGCTATTGGGCCAGCGAGCTGGACAAGCAGATGGGTGTAACAGCGTTCGTCTCGCAGACGGCCACTACGTATGACGTGGATGCGTTGAAAAAACAGATTTCGCAGATGCCGGAAGTGAAAAGCGTAGAATTTGTCCCTAAATCCGCGGGACTGGAACAGATGAAAAAGCAATGGGGAAAAGATTCCTCATTCTTGGAAGGCTTGGAAGGGAACCAAAACCCGTTGCCGGACATGTTCCGCATCGTGCCCAAAGACCCTCAAAAAATCAAGGATTTAGAGGCCAAGGTCAAACAGCTCAACCAAATTGATGATGCTGACTCTGGTGACGGTGTCTCTGACAGACTGCTCAATCTTTCCTATTACGTCCGCATCGTCGTGTTTGTCTTCGGAACCGGTTTGGCTGTTCTGGCTGCGTTCCTGATCTCCAACACCATCAAGCTGACCATCTTCGCCCGCCGTCGTGAAATTGAGATTATGCGGTTGGTGGGGGCGAGTAACTGGTTTATTCGTTGGCCGTTTTTCATCGAAGGAGCCCTGATCGGGATTTTGGGATCGATTGTACCGGTGGCGATCGTGTTGGTGGTGTATAACGCGTTCCTCCACATTATGGATGCCGGTCAGGGGTACAACTTCTTCAAAGCATTGGATATGTGGCCCCTGTCCTTGTATGTTGCGCTGTTGACCATGGTGTTGGGTGTCGTGATCGGAGTCTGGGGAAGTATCATGTCGATTCGTCGCTTCCTGAAAGTCTGATCATGTAAAAACGAGTTGGAGGGGAATGGTGTGAAGCGCTTCTTTTTGTTGGCGGTAAGCCTTTGTCTGGCCTTTGGAGCCGTCTTGCCGCCTGCCGGCGCTTCGGCCCAATCAGGGCAGAGCGACATCGATCGGAAAAAGGAAGCCATCAAAGAACGGCACAAGCAGATTCAGCAAATCGAAAAAGAGAAAAAGGCAAAAGCTCAGGATTTGCAGTCGCTGGTGAAGCAAATCGACGAGATGAAGCAACGGCTGGCGGTGTTGAATGATCAGGTGTACCAAACCGAACAGCAATTGCAGCAATCGAAGACACGTCTGTCACAACTGGAAAAGCAACTGGAAAAGCGGCAGGTACTGTTTCGGAATCGGGTACGCCAGTTGTATATGCAGGGCAACCTTTTCTACTTCGAGGCGCTGATCAAATCCGACTCGTTCGCACAATTCCTCTCCCGTCTTTATTGGGTACGCGAAGTGGTCAAGGCCGACCGGCAATTGATTACGGGATTTCAGAAAGACCGGCAAGAAGTCGCGCGTCAAAAATCCCTCATCGAGCAGCAGTTGCAACAGAAGAGACAGCAGATGGCCGAAGCGGAGGGTTTGCATAAACAACTGATCGCCGAATACCGTCGGAACGAGGCGCAATTGGCCCAGTTGGAGCAACAACAGTCCCAGTTGGAAGACCTGAATGAGCAGGACACCCGGCAGGTTCAGCAGTGGATCGCGCAAAGGGAACGCGAATTGGAGAAGCGCGCGTCCCACGGTGAAAAAGGCGTTCAGGCATTACCTACCTATCGAGGCGGGAAATTTTACTGGCCTGTGGACGGAGGCCGCTTGACATCCAAATTCGGCCTTCGTTACCATCCGATCAAGCATCGGTGGCGTCTTCACGCGGGCATCGACATCGCCGCTCCTCTGGGAACACCCATCCACGCCGCGGCTGACGGTGTGGTGATGGAGTCACGTCCCGCCAGAGGTTACGGCTGGATCGTGGTCATCTATCACGGCAACAACTTGGCCACGTTGTACGCACATGTATATCCGCAGGATGTGCGGGTCAGCGTGGGACAGCACGTATCGCGCGGGCAAGTGATCGCGGCTGTTGGCAATAATGGGGTGTCCACGGGACCTCACGTCCATGTTGAAGTTCACAAAAACGGGGAACCCGTCGATCCCCTGCCTTTTTTCCGATGATCCGTCGACAACTGGAAGAACACAACATGGGGAGAGGGTTGGATGAAACGCAAGTTACTTGTGATGGCGCTGGCTGTCAGTTTGGTTTTTAGCGGACTGACGGTCAGTGGTGTGCACGCGGAGAGCAAATTGGACCAAACCAAAAAGGCATTGCAGGATATCAGGAGCCAGAAGTCGCGGGAACAAGCCAATCTGGAACAGGTGAAGAAACAGCTGGATGACAGAAAACAAAAAATGAATGAGCTGGAGAAACAGTTGGATGAACAAAACAAAAAAGTGGAGAAAGCGAAAAAAGATCTCCAGCAAGCGGAAAAAGACCTCAACCTGCATGCGGCTATTTTCAAACAACGAGTCCGTGAGATTTACATTAAAGGCGACATGGGATACATGAAGGCACTGTTTTCAGCCGACTCATTCAACGAATTCCTGGCCCGTTTTGAGACGATCCGCCTGATTGTCAAACAAGATCGAACGCTGCTGAATCATTATTTTGAGGCCAGGGAGCAAAAAGAGAAAGATCAGCAAACGTTGTTGGCAGAGCAAAACAAATTGAAAGAGGAAAAAGCCAAGGCGGATGAAGAATATCAAAAGATTGCCGACTTGGTGAAACAGCACGAAGCGGCTTTGAGCAAGTTGGATGACCAAGAAGAAGCCACGCAGGAAGAACTGGACAAGATCAAATCGGAGTTGGCTTTCAGCAGCGGGGTGTGGCAGGGTGGATATTTGAAATGGCCGTGCAATGGGCCGGTTACGTCCCCATTCGGTGTGCGGGTCAATCCGGTGACGGGGGAAACCAAAATGCATGAAGGTATAGACATCGGTTGTTCGATGGGAGCCCCCATTCGTGCCGCGGCCAGCGGAAGAGTGATCGAAAACCGTCCGTCCAACGGGTACGGCTGGATCGTCGTAATTGACCACGGTGGATTGGTCACCCTCTATGCCCACATGTACGGCAACACGGTGACGGTCAATGTGGGCGACCGTGTGTATGCGGGGCAAAAGATCGCGGAAGTGGGCAACAACGGACGTTCCACCGGCCCGCACCTCCACTTCGAAGTACACAAAAACGGCCAGCCAGTAAATCCGGAGAAGTATTTACCGCCAAGGTAATCCATCATCTCAACCATGCAACAAGTCGACCCACCCAATTGGCCCAATCAATCGCCGGGATGGATGCAGGAGAAAACGAACGGACCATCCGTCCTGATCCGGGAATGGGTCGACTTTTTTTATATAGAAATTGGTGAGAACAGGTGATCAAGCGAGATGCCGGGCAAGGCCGCCGTGGTTTCCGTTGACACCTGGAAGAACACAACATGGAGAGAGGGTTATATGAAGCGCACGTTGCTTGTAAAGGCACTGGCTGTTAGCTTGGTTTTCAGCGGACTGACGGTCAGCGATGTGTACGCGGAGGGCAAAGCGGATGAAACCAAGCAGCAATTGCAGAACATTCGCAACCAGAAGTCGCGGGAAGAAGCCAATCTGGATCAGGTAAAGAAACAGCTGAATGCCAGCAAACAAAAACTGAATGAGCTGGAGAAAAAATTGGACGAACAGAACAAAAAAGTGGAGAAAACGAAAAAAGATCTCCAGCAAGCGGAAAAAGACCTCAACCTGCATGCGGCCATCTTCAAACAACGAGTCCGCGAGATTTACGTTAAAGGCGACATGGGATACATGAAGGCCCTGTTTTCAGCCGACTCATTCAGCGAATTCCTGGTCCGCTTTGAGACCATCCGACTGATCGTCAAACAAGATCGCACGCTGCTGAATCATTATTTCGAGGCTAGGGAGAAAAAAGAGAAAGATCAGCAAACGTTGTTGGCAGAGCAAAACAAATTGAAAGAGGAAAAAGCCAAGGCGGATGAGGAATATCAAAAACTTGTCGCCTTGGTGAAACAGCACGAAGAAACTTTAAGCAAGCTGGAGAACGAAGAAGAAATCAAGCAGGAAGAGATGGACAAGATCAACGAAGAGCTGGCTTACAGCAGTGGGGTATGGAGTGGCGGAAAATTGTCATGGCCGTGCAATGGGCCGATCACGTCCCCCTTCGGTTATCGGCGCCACCCAGTGACTGGAGAACTCAAGCACCATGATGGCGTGGACATTGGTTGCCCGATGGGAGCGCCCATTCGTGCCGCTGCCAGCGGAGAAGTGGTCAAAAGCCGTCCGTCCAACGGGTACGGTTGGATTGTCGTAATTAACCACGGCGGATTAACCACCCTGTATGTCCATATGTACGGCAACACGGTCACGGTCAATGTAGGCGATCGCGTAGCTCGCGGTGACAAAATTGCGGAAGTGGGCAACAACGGTACTGGTACTGGCCCTCACTGTCACTTCGAAGTACGGAAAAACGGAGTGTTGCAGAATCCGAAGTATTATTTATCAAGATGAAATCGAACGTCGAACGCGGGAGGGCCTCATCCCTCTCGCAAGTCCACATTGTTCCAATGTCCTTCATGAAAAGAATATACCCATCGTTGATCATGCCGATATGTGTCAGACAGAGATGTGAAGGAATCCAAACTCACGAATGAGTCAGCGCCCCTAGAGGTCGTTTCCTTTTTGCCGGCAAATACCATTTAATGGGTTACTTCAGAAATAACGGTGATAAAGACAAAAGGATCACGCGCGGGGAGATGATGGTATGGAGCGGAGAGGGTGGATAGGGGTGATGGTGGTCAGCCTGGCGTTGGCGGGATGGCCGGCGGATGGTGTCGTGCACGGGGAGGCCAAGGCAGATCAGAAGAAAAAAGAGCTCGAACAAATCCAACGGCAAAAAAATGAGACCCAGATCGACATTCAAAATTTGAAGCCCCGATTGGCGGCTCATAAACAGAAGTTGACCGAATTGGACAAGCAGATGTATGAACTGGGCTTACAAGAGAAGCAAGCCAAAGCGGAATGGTCCCGCGCGGAGAAAGAGTGGCAGACACGTTCCGCCATTTTTAAACAGCGGGTACGTATGATCTACCAAAGCGGCAACATGGGATATATGAGCGCTTTGTTGCAGGCGGACTCTGTGGAAGAATTTCTTGTCCGTTTCGAAACATTGCGATTGATTGTCAAACAGGATCGGGATATCCTGAACCGTTATTTTGCCGCGAAGGCGCGGAAAGAGCAGGTGCACCAAAAACTGATCGCCGTCCAGCAACAGTTGACGAAAACGCGTGTGGAAGCCAAAACGGTATACGACCGACTGGCGGAACAGGTCAACAAGAACCAGACGAAGCTGGCCCATTTGGAAGATGAAGAGGAAATCAAGAAAGAAGAATTGCAGCAAATCGAAAAATGGGCATACAGTGACGGCGATTGGCAGGGTGGATTGTTGATGCGGCCGGTCAACGGGCTGATTACTTCGCCTTACGGTTGGCGTGTTCATCCCGTCACCGGAAGGAAAAGGTTTCATGCGGGAATCGATTTCGGCGGACCCATCGGCACACCGATCCATGCGGCTGCGGATGGTGTGGTGAAGGAAAGTCGTCCCGCAAGCGGCTACGGCTGGATTATCATTCTGGACCATGGCGGTTTAACCACATTGTATGGACATATGTACGGCAGTACGGTACGCGTGAGCGTGGGCGAGCGGATTCGCCGCGGCCAGGTGATCGCGGAAATCGGCAATGCTGGAACGTCTACCGGTCCTCACCTACATTTTGAGGTCAGTAAAAACGGGATCCTGCAAAATCCAATCCAATACCTACGATGACCCGCTCAATGATCAGAGTGGCCTTTTTCCGGCACGCGACCTTTGGCGGAGTGAGCGGGAAAAAGGCCATTCGCAGACGCGTCAATCAGCACAGCCGGGAGAGATGGAGGCTAAGAGAAAGATGCGGAAAGGAATCACATTGGCGGCCGCGGTTTGCTTGGGACTGTTCAATCCACGGAAACTACAACAATCCAGTGTATGCGGCAGCCAGTGGTGTGGTGGTGAGAAGCGGGACGTCACTCGGTTACGGTTGGATTGTCGTCATCTACCACGGGAAAAAAGAGGGACAAGACCTGTTTACCTGGTACGGTCACAGTTACGAAAATCAGATTATGTGCATGAAGGCGATGAAGTGAAACGAGGACAGCGTATCGCCGGGATTGGCAGCAACGGTTTTTCCACGGGCCCACATCTCCATTTCGAGGTACGGTTGGGAGAGAAAGCGGTCAACCCCATTGTATACCTTCCCCATTGAGGACGCACGGGGATGATTCCGGCGACACGTTGCGTTATAATAAATGGATGAGCGAACCAAATCGAAAAAAAAGCTGCACAGACCCACGGGCTGGACAGCCTTTCTTTTTTCGAGATGCCTGTTGGATTCCGGACTATTCCCGGCCTGTCTATCATATATTCTCTTCGACCTGGATCGGGGATGAATGGAGAATGCACAGGCTGACAAAGGTGGTGTCGACATGCAATTTCGCGCACGGACGGTGGCCTTGATAGTGGTTGTTTCCATCGTCCTCAGCAGTGTCACGACAGCCGCGGTGGTCAAAGACGGCGGCATTTGGGACCGGTTGACAGGAGCACCGGCCTTGTGGTTGGACGGTGATTTGGCTGCCGCAGTACAAGGGGATGAAGACGGATTTGAAAAATTAAAAGCGGCATATGCCGTGATCAAATCCCAATATGTACGGGGAGCAAACGACAAAAAACTGATCGACGGTGCCATCCAAGGGATGGTGGATTCGCTCGGAGATCCCTATTCCGTCTATATGGACCCGTCCACGGCCAAACAGTTTGAGACCAGTCTGGAATCGTCATTCCAGGGGATCGGGGCAGAGGTCACCATGAAAAATGGCAAGGTGACGATCGTCTCCCCGTTTAAGGATTCACCGGCGGAAAAAGCGGGATTACGCCCCAATGACCAAGTGATCAAGGTGAACGGCGTCAGCTTGGAAGGAATGTCCCTGAATGAAGCGGTGATGAAAATCCGCGGCCCCAAGGGGACCATCGCCAAGTTGGAAGTGATCCGTCCCGGTTACAGCGGCGTATTGCACATCAACGTCAAGCGGGACAACATTCCCATCAAGACGGTTGAATCCAAAATGATGCCGCAACAAATCGGCTACATCCAGATTACGCAGTTTTCCAATGACACGGCGAATGATTTCAGTAATCAGTTGAAACAGTTGGAAAACAAGGGGATGAAAGGGCTGGTTATCGACGTACGTGGCAATCCGGGCGGATTGTTGCCATCGGTACTCGATATTGCCGATCAGCTGGTACCTGGCGGGAAAAATGTGCTGATCACGCAGGACAAAGCCGGAAACAAAGTCGTTTACAAATCGAAGTTGCAAGGAAAAAAACCGTACCCGATCACCGTCCTGATCGATAAGGGCAGTGCCAGCGCATCGGAGATTCTGGCCGCCGCATTGAAGGAATCCGCCGGAGCGCAAGTGGTGGGCGAAAAGTCGTTCGGCAAGGGAACGGTACAGACAGTGAAGGAATTTGGCGACGGTAGTAACCTGAAGCTGACCGTTGCCAAATGGCTGACACCCAGCGGCACCTGGATTGACCAGCACGGCGGCACCGCGGGAATCCAACCGACGCTCCCGGTGAAGTCTCCGGAATATGAACAGGCAACTCCTCCGTCGCCTGGACAGGTGTTGAAGCGGGACATGAATTCACCGGCGGTACGCAATCTGCAGATGGTGTTGGACGGCCTGGGATTCAATCCAGGACGGAAAGACGGTTATTTTGATGAGAAAACGGAACTGGCCGTCAAATCCTTCCAAAAAACCAAAGGCTTGCCGATGACCGGAGTGGTGGATGACAAAACCGCTGCCAAGATGCAGGATGCGTTTATTGCGATGTTGCGCGATCCGGCCAATGACGTTCAATTGCAAGTGGCCATCGAAGCGACCAAGAAAAAGATCCGTTAAATAAAAAAAAGGAAAATCAAACCCGTTGTCGAAAATCAACCCCACGACGAGTTCGCCGTGGGGTTTTGATTGCAATTAGCCCAGGAGGGATCGGCTTGACTTCATGGTTGGCTTTTCCATTGTCGTCACCGAACACATGGAAAGCCTTGTTGGTTCATCCGTTGTGGTGGACGGCTTTGGTCTGCATGCTGATGCAATTTGTGTTCAAAGGCTTGCGGGAATGGCGAAAATACGGTCGGCGTTTGGATCCACCCACACCATTGTTGTTGCGCACGTTTTTTTGGGGAGCCGTGGGCGGTGGAGTGTGTTCAGTTCTCGTTTCATTTTGGCAGTGGGAAGTCCGTCCCATGGAGTTGTGGTGGATCTGGGGATGGACAGTGGTGCTTGGTTTGTTTCGACTACGTTGGGCATGTGTCGCTTTTGGAGGCGGATTGTTGGTCTTATTCGCACTGGTTGCGTCACATGTGTCGGCTGAGCAAGTGCCGCCGGAATGGCTGGATGTATGGCGGAGATTGTCCTTGGTCTCCGTGACGGACTGGCTATATTTAATTGGTTTGCTACATGTGCTGGAATGGTTGTTGATCCGGGTGGACGGGCTGGCCGGGTTTATTCCGGAAACGGTCCGACACCGGGACGGATACATAGTCGGCGGATTCCGACTGCAAAAGCTGTGGGCGGTTCCGCTCATAGTACCGACTGCGAGCGGATGGTTGCCGCTGCCTTTGTTGCTGGGCTTCTCTCGACTCAACTTGTCGATGATCCATCAGCAACAAAAACGACGAGCATCTACCTTTGCCCTGCTGTATGCGCTGATATTGGCCGGGTTGACTTGGGCTTCCACATGGTGGACCCCATTGATATGGGCGGCCGCTGTTTTTGCCGTGGTCGGTCATGAGGCAATCTATCTGGTTGGTAAATGGCGGGAAAAAAGGAGAGAACCGCGATTTGCCTCCCATTTTCGCGGGATGTCGGTGTTGGCCGTGTTGCCGGAAACGCCGGCGTCCCAGATGGGCATTCGTCCCGGTGAACGGATTACCCGCATGAACGGCGTTCACATTCGTACGATGGATGACATACGGTTGGCGATGCAAAAGTCGCCCGCTTATTGCAAGCTGGAAGTGGTGGATGAATTGGGGGAAACGAGAATGGTGCAGCGTGCGATATACGAGGGAGACCCTTCGGATCTCGGTGTGATCCCCTCACCAGGCCCAATCAATCGGATCTCCTCACCTGTTTCGGAGGTGGTTTCTCCCTAGGAATGAGGTATATCTCCCGCTCCACTAGAGAGAATAGAACGGGAAAACCTGAGATGGAGCGTGGAACCATGTCACATCGTCGGATCACACAACCTCATGTGGAACATCAAAAACAACTGGCCACTAGACAAGCCCGGAAAGGGATCAGCTCCGGGCAGTTATTGTTTATCGGAGTCGCTTCCATCATGGGAGCGGGCTTTTTTTTAGCAACGGCCACCGTCATGCGGGAAACGGGGCCTGCTATCCTGTGGGGATATCTCCTGGGCGGTGGGGTGGTCGGCACCGTCTTTGCCGCACTGGGGGAAATGTTGGCGAGTGATCCCGGGAAGGGCGGCTCGTTCAAGGTGTATGCCGAAGAATATATCGGTCGTGGTGTCGGATTTGTCGGCGGTTGGATGTATTTGTTCGCTGGCGTGTTGATCATGTCGAGCGAAGTGACGGCGTTGGGGATCTTTACCCAGCGTTGGTTGCCGCACCTGCCGCTGTGGATGTTGTCTGCGGTGTACGCCGTATTGGCATTGGGGATCAATTGGCTGGGTGTGCGCAATTTTGGGCGGATTGAATCTTTGTTTGCCGCCATTAAACTGGGAGCGGTGGTCGGATTCATCGTATTGGCGGTCATTTTCGGTTGGCGTCTGATCTTTTCTCCTCATCCGTGGGCGATGACGGTGACAGGTTGGGAGTCTGCCGGCTTGAAGGGCTTTTGGACCAGCTTGATCATGATTTTCTTCACTTACGGAGGCGTGGCGGCTACCGGATTGGCGTCCGCGGAACTGGAGGACCAGCGTTTGATCCCGTGGGCGTTTCGAAGGTTGGTCCACCTGCTCGTACTGTTGTATGTCGGATCGTTGGCATTGGTCGTCTGGCTTGTCCCTCAGCAACAGATCTCCCCTCAGCAGAGTCCGTTCGTGACGGTGTTGACCCTTTTGCACGTTCCGTTTGCGGATGAGGTGCTCAATGGTGTGATAATCACGGCGGCCTTTTCCACGATGGTCGCGGCGATGTTTTCCGTGACACGGATTTTGCTGTCGCTGGCGGAAGACGGAGAGGCACCTCAAAAACTGCTGAAGGTCAATCGACGCGGGGTCCCCACACGGGCGCTGTTGCTCAGCTCTGCCGGATTGTTGGCGGCGATCATAATGTCGTATGTGTTGCCCAAAACTGTGTACGAGCTGCTCACCACATCCGCTGGTATTATCCTCATCCTCAAATGGGGCGTCGTCTTGTGGACGCACCATCATTTCAGGAAAACCGTGCATGCCGGATTTGGCCGAATGCGGGGGTATCCCGTCCGCAGCGGGTTGACTGCGACGGTCATCGGTTTGGTGTTGCTGGGGTGCTGGTGGGACCCCAACCACCGCATCAGTCTGTACATCAGCTTGGGCATCGTCGCATGCATCGCGATTGTGTATGGGTGGGCGAGGAGACGTCTGACCCCGCGGTGGGATGCACCGGAATCGTCGTGATACCGCTGAGATGGTTTGAAAACGGTCTGATTGCGGCAACGATAAGGAAGAAGACCGGTTTGTATGCAGAACTTTATCAGTCGGATGAAAGTGTGTCTGGTCATTCCATCAGGGGGCATGTTTCCCAGATGAGCGACGCTCTAAGCTCGAACGAGTATGGTCTGGAAAGCTAAGGAAAGAATCGATGGCAATCTCGGCTAATGAGGCGTGCGATAAGATAATTACCAGACACGTCCTAGAACGGATGTTCCCTTGTCTGGTTTTTATTATGATATAATGAAAAAGATGATGAAGCGGAGCCGAGGTGATGGGCCTTGGAACAACTGTTTCAATTGGTGTCCGAATACGAACCGCGTGGCGATCAGCCGAAAGCGATCGAACAGCTGACGCAAGGCGTTCTTTCGGGGAAAAAGTTTCAGACCTTGCTGGGAGCTACCGGAACGGGAAAAACGTTTACGATCGCTCAAACGATTGCCCGTGTGAACAAACCGACGCTGGTGATTGCACCCAACAAAACGCTGGCCGCCCAGCTGTGCGGGGAGCTGAAGGAGTTTTTCCCTCACAATGCGGTGGAGTATTTCGTCAGTTATTACGATTATTATCAACCAGAAGCCTATGTGCCGCAAACGGACACATATATCGAGAAAGACGCGTCCATCAACGACGAGATCGACAAACTGCGCCACTCGGCCACAAGTGCATTGTTGGAGCGGCGGGATGTCATTATCGTGGCCAGTGTCTCCTGCATCTACGGTTTGGGTTCGCCGGATGAGTACCGCGACCAAGTGCTGTCCCTACGTGTCGGGATGGAGCGGGATCGGAATGAGGTCCTGCGCAAGCTGGTGGATATCCAATATCAGCGCAATGATCTCAATTTCATCCGTGGTACCTTCCGTGTACGGGGCGACGTGTTGGAGATCTTCCCCGTCTCACGGAGCGAGCAGGCGATACGGGTCGAATTTTTCGGTGACGAGATCGATCGGATTCGTGAGATCGACGTCATCACGGGCGAAATTATCGGGGATCGCGAACATGTAGCCATCTTCCCCGCATCCCACTATGTGACGCGGGAAGAAGTCATGCGCCGTGCTCTCCGCGATATCGAACAGGAGCTGCAGGAGCGGTTGGCGGAATTGCGTGATCAGGGCAAACTGCTGGAAGCCCAGCGGCTCGAACAGCGTACCCGCTACGACATGGAGATGATGCGGGAAATGGGATTCTGCTCAGGCATCGAAAACTACTCCCGCCACTTGGTGGGCAAAAAAGCGGGTGAACCGCCGTATACGCTGTTGGATTATTTCCCCGATGACTATCTGATGGTCATCGACGAATCGCATGTCACCGTGCCCCAGATCCGTGGGATGTACAACGGGGACATGTCACGCAAAGAGGTATTGGTGGAGCACGGTTTCCGCCTGCCCTCGGCCAAGGACAATCGGCCCCTTAAATTTGAGGAATTTGAGGAGCGGATCAATCAGGTCATCTTCGTTTCGGCGACACCGGGCCCATACGAACTGGAAAAAGCGCCCAACGTCGTGGAGCAGATTATCCGTCCCACCGGTCTGGTCGACCCCAAAGTGCATGTGCGGCCGATTGAGGGGCAGATCGACGATCTGATCGGTGAAATCCACAAGCGGATCGAACGGGACGAGCGGGTTCTGGTCACCACACTGACCAAAAAGATGGCCGAAGATTTGACGGACTATCTAAAAGATGTCGGTATCAAGGTGCGCTATTTGCATTCGGACATCAAAACGATTGAGCGGATGCAGATCCTGCGCGACTTGCGGTTGGGCGAATTTGACGTCTTGGTGGGGATCAACTTGCTCCGGGAAGGATTGGACCTGCCCGAGGTGTCGTTGGTGGCCATCTTGGATGCGGACAAGGAAGGTTTCCTGCGTGCGGAGCGTTCCCTGATCCAGACGATCGGCCGTGCGGCACGAAATGCCAACGGCGAAGTCATCATGTACGCCGACACGATCACCGAATCCATGCGAAAGGCGATCGACGAGACGGAACGTCGTCGCCGAATCCAGATCGCATACAACGAGCAGCATGGCATCACACCGCAGACGGTGCGCAAAAAAGTGCGTGATGTGATTGAAGCGACCAAGGTGGCCGAAGATGGGCCCACATACGAAACGGCCAACCGGGCTGGGAAGATGACCAAAAAAGAGCGTCAACGGTTGATCGCCCAACTGGAGAAAGAAATGAAAGCGGCGGCCAAGGAGTTGGAGTTCGAGCGGGCGGCGGAACTTCGGGACATGATCATCGAACTGAAAGCGGAGGGAGCATGAACACATGGCACAGGAACACATCGTGGTTCGCGGCGCGCGTGTGCACAACCTAAAAAATATCGACGTCACCATTCCGCGGGACAAGTTCGTCGTGTTGACGGGATTGAGCGGATCGGGCAAATCTTCGCTCGCCTTCGACACCATCTATGCGGAAGGACAACGCCGTTACGTGGAGTCTCTTTCTGCCTATGCCCGCCAGTTCCTCGGGCAGATGGACAAACCCGACGTCGATTCCATCGACGGCTTGTCTCCGGCCATTTCCATCGATCAGAAAACGACCAGCCGCAACCCGCGTTCAACGGTGGGGACTGTGACGGAGATTTACGATTACCTCCGCCTGTTGTTCGCCCGCATCGGTCGGCCCACCTGTCCCGAACACGGAATCGAGATCTCTTCGCAGACGGTGCAGCAAATGGTGGACCGGATCATGGAGCTGCCTGAGCGGACGCGGATTCAGGTCCTCGCCCCGATGGTGAAGGGGCGTAAAGGGGAACATGTCAAACTGTTGCAGGACATCAGCAAACAGGGGTTTGTCCGGGTGCGGATCGACGGGGAGATCCGGGACTTGTCCGAAGAGATCAAACTGGAAAAGAACAAAAAACACACCATCGAAGTCGTAGTAGACCGTCTCGTCGTCAAACCGGGCATCGAAACTCGGTTGACTGACTCGATCGAAACAGCGCTGGGGCTGACGGATGGCCAGGTATTGATTGATGTCGTGGATGGGGAGGAACTGTTGTTCAGCCAAAACCTGGCTTGTCCGGAATGCGGATTCAGCATTGACGAGCTTTCGCCCCGGATGTTCTCATTCAACAGCCCGTTCGGTGCGTGTCCGACCTGCGATGGTTTGGGCAGCCGGATGGAAATCGATCCCGATCTGGTGGTGCCGGACCCGGAGAAAACGATTCGGGAAGGGGCCTTGGAGCCGTGGGCCCACTCGTCCAGCAATTATTATGAACAACTGTTGGAAGCGGTCTGTGACCATTTCGGAATCGACATGGATCGCCCATTTGCCGAACTGTCGCAGGAAGAGCGGGATCTCTTGTTGTACGGCACGAAAGAGCGGATTCCGTTCCGTTACACCAACGATCTTGGGCATCGGCGCGAAACCCAGGTGCGATTCGAAGGCGTGGTCAACAACCTGCAACGGCGTTACCATGAGACCAGTTCCGATTCGGTTCGCGAAATGATCGAAAACTATATGAGCACCAAGGCGTGTCCGACCTGCAACGGGGCCCGTCTGCGCAAAGAAAGCCTGCATGTCTTTGTTGGCGGGAAAAACATCGACTATGTGACGCGATTGTCCATCCGCGACGCACTTGCATTCTTTGATAACCTTAAACTGGATGAAAAAGAGAAACAGATCGCCCGTCAAGTGCTGAAGGAAATCCGGGAACGGCTCGGTTTTCTGGTCAATGTGGGGCTGGATTACCTCACCCTGCACCGCTCGGCGGGCACGCTTTCCGGCGGGGAAGCCCAGCGCATCCGTTTGGCCACCCAGATCGGTTCTTCGTTGATGGGGGTCCTCTACATTTTGGACGAGCCGAGCATCGGATTGCACCAACGGGACAACAACCGTCTGATCGAGACGTTGGAGCGGATGCGCGATCTGGGCAACACGCTGATCGTTGTGGAGCACGATGAAGACACGATGCTGGCCGCTGATTATATCATTGACATCGGGCCAGGTGCAGGTGCGCACGGGGGGCGTGTCGTGGCGGCGGGCACACCGGAAGAAGTGATGCGCCATCCTGATTCTCTCACCGGGCAATATTTGAGCGGGCGCAAATTCATCCCGCTGCCCGAAGAGCGTCGCAAGCCCAATGGCAAGTGGCTGGAGGTACGCGGTGCCAGGGAGAACAACCTGAAAAACATCGACGTCCGCATCCCGCTCGGGGTGTTTACCTGTGTGACGGGTGTCTCCGGCTCCGGCAAAAGTACGCTGGTCAACGAAGTGCTGCACAAGGCATTGGCCCGCCAACTGAATAAAGCCAAAGTGATTCCCGGCGCCCACGACGAAATCGTCGGGATTGAGCATTTGGACAAAGTGATTGACATCGACCAGTCTCCGATCGGGCGTACACCGCGTTCCAACCCGGCCACCTACACTGGCGTGTTCGACGATATCCGTGATGTGTTTGCATCGACGCCGGAGGCCAAAGTCCGCGGATACAAGAAAGGACGTTTCAGCTTCAACGTCAAGGGAGGCCGTTGTGAAGCCTGCCGCGGGGACGGGATCATCAAGATCGAGATGCACTTTTTGCCGGATGTCTATGTACCGTGTGAAGAGTGCAAAGGCAAACGGTACAACCGCGACACGTTGGAGATCAAATACAAAGGAAAGAACGTGGCCGATGTGCTGGAGATGACCGTGGAGGAAGCGCTGGAGTTCTTCCAAAACATCCCGCGCATCAAGCGAAAACTCCAAACCTTGTACGATGTCGGTTTGGGGTATATGAAACTGGGGCAACCAGCGACTACGCTTTCCGGCGGGGAAGCCCAGCGCGTCAAGCTGGCTTCTGAGTTGTACAAACGGAGCAATGGTCGAACGCTTTACATCCTGGATGAACCGACCACTGGTTTGCATATCGACGATATCGCCCGTCTGCTCCAAGTCTTGCAACGGTTGGTGGACAACGGAGATACGGTACTGGTGATCGAACACAATCTGGATGTGATCAAAACAGCTGATTACATCATCGATCTCGGACCGGAGGGGGGAGACGGGGGAGGCACCATTGTTGCCGCGGGTACTCCCGAAGAAGTGGTGGAAGTCGAGACTTCCCACACTGGTCGTTACCTGAAGCCCATCCTGGAGCGGGATCGTCAACGGATGGAACAGTGGATGAAGGAATTGGAGCGCAAGGTGTCCGCATCATCTTAAGCCTTGGAGAAGTTGGTTCAAAGGCAAATGGAACAAGGCGCAACGCTTTCCCGGTAGAGCGACTGACTAAGCCCTATCGAGCGGAGAACCAGAAATCGCAGGAATTCATTCGCGGTCAATTTCCTTTAAGCGAAGTGTACTTTGACCGCATCCTGTGCTCCTCGGTTCGTAGAGGCCTTGCCCTGCTTCCATGCATAGCGCAGTTGGAGCGATCCGAGAAAACGAAGCTGACCCACTCATCAAACACAACCTCAACCACTTTGTCAGCAGTTTCGCCGCCGGTAGGCGGCGCTTTTTGTACGGGTACACCCGGAAAAGGGGGGAGAAAATGAACAGGAGATACATTCAGATATACGAAGATATCAAGGGGAAAATATTGGAGCATCATTATCTTCCCGGCGATAAGCTGCCGTCTGAAAATGATTTGTGTCGCCATTACGGGGTCAGTAGAGGAACCATTCGAAAAGCGTTGAATTTGTTGGCCGAGGAGGGGATGATCCACAGCCTGCATGGGAAAGGCGTTTTTGTGTTGGATAACAAACCGATCACTTTTTCAGTGGGGGGACTTGTCAGTTTCAAGGAAGCCAGTGAATACAGCGGCCAAGCTTTTGTCACCCATGTCCCTAAATTGGAAAGCATGGTCATCAATCCTTCTCTTCACAAAATAACCCAACTTCCGCTTGGGGCCGAGGCGTATCATTTGTATCGCGTTCGCGAGTTGGATGGGGAAAACATCATTTTGGACATCAACTATTTTTTAAAGGATGTTGTTACCGACCTGACAAAGGAGATCGCCGAAAATTCCATCTACGAATATATGGAACAAACGTTGCAACTCAAAATCGGCTTTGCCCGAAGAGTGATCCTGGTCGAACCGGCTACTTCGAAAGACAAGGAATATCTGGACCTTCAGCCGAACAGCCCTTTTGTTGTGGTAGTGAAAAATTTCGTCCATTTATATGATGGAATCCAGTTTGAGTACACCGAATCCCGGCACCGACCCGATCGATTTGTTTTTACGGATTTTGCTCGTCGCCGATAAGGCGACTTTTTTTTGAACATGTCTATACAAGTATTGACGAAACTTGTATAGACAAGTTATCATAATGTCGAAAAATGTAAGCGGTTACAGGAGGGGAAACAACATGGATGCGATGAAGCATTCGGTGGAACGGATCGTCCAAGCAGTTGGGGGCAAGGACAACATCGTCACCGCTACCCATTGTGTCACGCGGTTGAGACTGGTCTTGAAGGACGAGGGGAAAGTCGACAAAAATGAGCTGGAACGTGTGGATGTGGTCAAAGGTTCCTTTTCCGCTAACGGACAGTTTCAAATTGTCATCGGTGCGGGCGTTGAGAAAGCATACAAATATTTGCTTGAAATCACAGGGATGGAACACGCTACCAAGGAAAAGGTCAAAAGCGAAGCGGAGAAGAAACTGAATCCTCTTCAACGACTCGTTAAAACATTGGGAGATATCTTTATCCCGCTTCTGCCGGCGATCGTGAGTGCGGGTCTGTTGATGGGGATCAACAATGTATTGACGGGAAAGGGTATTTTCTATCCCAATCAGGCATTGATCGACGTCCATCCTGAATGGAAGGATTTAGCCGGGATTATCAATTTGATCGCCAATACTGCGTTTGTGTTCTTGCCGGGACTGATCGGATGGTCTGCCGTCAAACGTTTTGGGGGCAGTGAATTACTGGGCATCGTGCTGGGATTGATGTTGATCCACCCGGATTTGATGAATGCCTGGAGTTACGCTGAAGCCGTCTCCAAAGGAACCGTTCCTTACTGGCACGTATTTGGATTGAGCATCCAGAAGATCGGATACCAAGGCCAGGTTTTGCCGGTCCTTGTTTCCGCTTACGTGTTGACCAAGATTGAATTGTATCTGAGAAAACGGGTACCGGAAGGTTTTCAGCTGCTGTTGGTAGCGCCCATCGCGCTTTTGATTACCGGGTTTCTGTCTTTCATCGTAATCGGTCCTGTCACATTTGCAATCGGGAAAGCGATTACATCTGCATTTGTCTGGGTCTTCCATCAAGTCCCGTTGCTTGGTGGGCTGATTTATGGCGCATTCTACGCGCCTTTGGTGGTCACCGGCATGCACCATACATTCCTGGCCGTGGATCTGCAGTTGATTGCAAGCACGGGCGGCACCTTCCTGTGGCCGATTCTGGCGCTGTCCAATATCTCCCAAGGGTCTGCAGCGTTGGCCATGATGTTTGTTTCCAAAGACGAGAAAGTCAAGGGGATGTCTTTGGTCTCCACGATTTCCGCTTATCTCGGAATCACGGAACCGGCGATGTTTGGGATCAACATTCGCTACCGCTATCCTTTTTATTGCGGCATGATCGGGTCCGCCATCGCAGCGGTGGTGATCACGTCACAACATGTAAGAGCTTCTTCGATCGGCGTTGGAGGTCTCCCTGGCTTCCTGTCCATTTTCCCTCAGTATTGGAGTGTGTTCTTTGTCGGAATGGCCATTGCGTTGATCGTGCCTTTCGTCCTGACGATCGTATTGGGAAAGAAATCTGCATAACCACATTAAAAAGGTGATAGAAAATGACGCAACCTTGGTGGAAAAAAGCAGTCGTGTACCAAATCTACCCGAAGAGCTTCAAGGATACGACCGGGAACGGTGTGGGCGATTTACAGGGAGTGATCGAAAAGCTCGATTATCTGAAAACATTGGGGGTTGACGTGATTTGGTTGACGCCCATCTATGAATCCCCGCAAAGGGATAACGGTTATGACATCAGCGATTATTACCGGATCAATCCGGAATACGGCACGATGGAGACCTTTGAGCGCCTCCTGCAACAGGCGCATGCAAAAGGGATCAAAGTGATTATGGACATCGTGGTGAACCATACCTCCACCGAACATCCATGGTTCCGGGAGTCGGCCAAGTCGAGGGAAAATCCCTACCGTGACTTCTACATTTGGAAAGACGGGGTGAACGGAGGACCGCCAAACAACTGGAAATCCAAATTTGGCGGGAGTGCATGGCAGTATGATGAACGAACGGGGCAGTATTATCTGCATCTGTTTGATGTGACACAAGCTGACTTGAACTGGGAGAATCCGGAACTTCGCGAGCGAATCTACGAAATGATGCGGTTCTGGCTTGACAAGGGCGTGGATGGATTTCGGTTGGATGTGATTAACCTCATTTCTAAGGACCAGCGCTTTCCCAATGATACGCTGGAAACTCCAATGCATGACGGGCGCAGGTTTTATACCGACGGTCCGCGTATACACGAGTTTTTGAAGGAAATGAACCGACAGGTGTTTGCCAGGAACCCGGACCTTTTGACGGTGGGAGAGATGTCCTCGACAACGATTGAAAACTGTATTAAATACACGCATCCGGATGAAAGGGAACTGAACATGGTTTTCAGTTTCCATCATCTTAAGGTAGACTATCCGAATGGGGAAAAATGGGTCGCCGCCGACTTTGACTTTCTCCGATTAAAAAGGATTTTAAGCGATTGGCAATATGGAATGCAGCGGGGTGGGGGTTGGAATGCCCTGTTTTGGTGCAATCATGATCAACCGAGGGTAGTTTCCCGATTTGGAGATGACCGGAAGTACCATAAGGAATCAGCCAAAATGCTGGCGACCGCCATCCACCTGTTGCAGGGGACACCGTTTATCTATCAGGGAGAAGAGATCGGCATGACCAATCCCTACTTTGAGAATATCGAGGATTATCGGGATGTCGAGTCCATCAATGCCTATCATCTGCTGCGGGCACAAGGAAAAGATGAGAAAACCGTGATGGCCGCCTTAAAGCAAAAATCACGGGACAATGCGCGTACACCCATGCAATGGAGCAGTGAAAAGAATGCAGGCTTTTCGAGCGGAACCCCGTGGATTGGTCTCGCGCCCAACTATAAGGAAATCAATGTGGAACAGGCTTTAAAGGACCCGGATTCGATTTTTTATCACTACCAAAAACTGATCCAGTTACGCAAACAATACGATGTGATCGCTTATGGGGATTATGAATGGATTTTGGAGGACCATCCCCACATCTATGCGTATCTTCGTCGCTATCGTCAGGAAACGCTGTTGGTGATCAACAACTTTTACGGGGTGGAAACGACCTTTCATTTGCCTGAGAACATCAATCTTGGTGGGCGACATCGCATATTGATATCCAATTATCCGGATACGGTAAACCAATTGCATCATCTGAGATTGCGTCCATATGAATCTGTGGCCTTTTACATTGAGGGGTGATTTTTTCTGTGCCCGTACCGTGATGACTAAGGTACGGGCCATTTTGTGGGCATGATCGCTTGTGACTTGCTTCACACGGCTATAAATACTGGGGTTATTTCCTCATAGCGAAGCGAGCATGCGATATTGACAACTTCCCTAATTCCTATTAATGTGATAGGATTAATTGTATATAAAATCGCAAGGAGGTTGAAAGCATGTACATCACCTTGCGGGAACGCCTGTTTCTGGGAAAATTCGTCGCATCACTACAACGGACTGCCATGAACGGAGAACAGCGACTCAATCTCGCCATTCTCAATAAATTGGTGAACCCCCATTTGTCTTTTGACCAAAAAGAATACGGTTATTTGATCAAAAAATTGTCAGATCGCTTTGAAGAGGCGTGCGATTGCAGAAATGAACATGAAGTCAATCTTGTACAAAGTCTGATTGTGAAACTGGAAAACAGCATGAAAGCACACACTTGATCAAAACCGCAGTCGGACATCCCTCCTTTCGGGTAAAATGATAGTGGAAGGTAAGCTGTTTGGAAGAGGAGGGGTTAGAAATGTTCCACTATACTGTAGAGACAGAAAAAACGGTGGACGAGGCTGTTCATGCGGTGGAAGAGGCTTGCGCCAAGCGAAAATTCGGTGTGTTGTGGCAATTGGACATCCCGACCAAACTGTTAGAAAAAGGAATTCATTTTGATCAATCGTATCGCGTGTTGGAAGTGTGCAACCCGGATATAACCAAAAAAGCATTGATCCACAACCAGCAGGCAGGTCATTTTCTTCCTTGCAAGATCGTGGTATATACGGATGTGAAGACGGGCAAGACAAAAATCGGCCTGAGTCGACCGACTGCATTGTTCGCATTGATGGAGGACGAACATTTGCTGAGCATCGCCAAAGAGGTGGAATCGGCACTGATCCATGCGCTTGATGAGGCCAAGGATTAATCACTACAATATCGTGACCCCCGCCAAGTGCGGGGGTCGGATGTTTGTCGTCACTTTTTCTCCACTGCGTGTCCGCCGAATTCGTTGCGCAAAGCGGCAACGACTTTTCCGTGGAAGGTGTCGTCTTCCAACGAGCGGTAGCGCATGAACAGCGACATTGCGATGACCGGGGCACTGGCCTGGACATCCAAAGCCGTCTGTACCGTCCACAAACCCTCGCCGGAAGAATGCATGACGCCACGAATGCCTTCCAGCCGGGGGTCTTTGGCGAAAGCGTTTCGGGTCAGCTCCATCAGCCAACCCCGGATGACGGAACCGTTCGACCATACGCGGGCCACTTCTTCGTAATCGAAGTCAAAATTGGATTTGTCCAAAATCTCGAAGCCCTCGGCGATCGCCTGCATCATGCCGTATTCGATTCCATTATGCACCATTTTGAGGAAATGGCCGCTGCCGGTACGTCCCGCGTATAGATAACCGTTTTCCACGGCGAGATCACGGAACAATGGCTCCAAATGTTGCTCAAACGTCTCCTTGTCGCCGCCAATCATGAAGCAGGCGCCGTGACGTGCTCCTTCCATTCCGCCAGACGTGCCGACGTCGAAAAAGCGGAGTCCCCGATCGCCAAGACGCTCGGCCCGGGAGATGGAATCACGGTAGTGGGAGTTGCCGCCGTCAATGATGATGTCGCCTTCCTCCAGTACGGGAACTACCGATTCCAACACCTGATCCACGATGTCTCCTGCAGGCACCATCAACCACACGACACGTGGGCGTGACAGTTTCCGGGTCAAAGCTTCGATACTGTCAGCGGAAATGGCGCCCTTTTCCGCCAGGGCTTGTACAGGTTCGGGGTTGACGTCGTGGACGACCACTTCGTGTCCGTGGTCCAAGGCGTTCAGGACGAGGTTCATCCCCATTTTGCCGAGACCGATCATGCCGAACTTCATTATCTTCATCTCCTTCAGCTGTTACACTATCCCATTTAACAACAAAATCAACGGCAAGGCAACGACGGACAGAAGGGTTTCAGCAGCCGTCCAAGTCCAAAACGTCTCTTTGAGGCTCATGCCAAAATACTCCTTAATCATCCAGAACCCCGAGTCATTCACATGAGACAAAATGATCGAACCGGCCCCCGTGGACAACACGAGCAATTCGGGTGATGTTCCGGGCACGGCTTGGGCGATGGGAGCGACAATCCCGGCCGCCGTCAGCATCGAAACGGTGGCCGAACCGGTTGCCACACGGATGGCAGCGGCGATCACCCAAGCGAGCAAAATGGGTGATAAATGAGATTTTGCCGCCAATTGGCCCACGGCTTGACCGACCCCGGAGTCGAGCAGGACTTTGTTGAACGCACCACCTCCGCCGATCACCAACAGGATGGATGCAGTGGGAGCCAGGCAATCGTTTGCCCAGCGCTGAATCGTCTCGCGGGTCGTTCCCTGCAGGGTTCCCAAGCTGAAGAAGGCGTACAGGGTGGCGATCAGCAGGGAAACTATGGGATCACCGACAAACGACAACACGGAAGAGAGCACCCCGTTTTTCGGCAGGAAAATTTCAGCCAAAGTGGCGACCAACATCAGAATGACGGGCAACAAAATGGTAAACAGGGTGTTGGCGAAACCGGGTAGATTTCCTTCCCGGCGGCTAACGGAAAAAGAGTCGGACATTTTTTCAGGAACAGACTTATGAATCCGTTTACCAATCCATTTTCCGTACAGGGGGCCGGCTACTGCCGCGGCGGGCAGGCCAACCAGGAGGGCATAGAAAATGGTCTTACCCACATCGGCGTGATAGATGTCCACCGCTGCCATGGCGGCCGGATGGGGCGGAACCAATCCGTGCACGACGGACAACCCCGCCACCAGCGGAATACCGATCATGACCAAGGAAATGCCCGTTTCAGCTGCGATGGTAAATACCAGTGGGATGAGCAGCACAAACCCCACCTGAAAAAAGACGGGGATTCCCACGAGAAATGCCACCGTCATCATCGCCCAATGTACGCGGCGGCGTCCGAACCAGCGAATCAGCGTATTGGCAATTTGCTCCGCACCGCCCGATTCGGCCATCATTTTTCCCAACATGGTGCCCAACGCCAGCACGGTGGCGATGAAGCCAAGGGTATTTCCCATTCCTTCCTTGAGTGATTTGATGATGTCTGAGAGCGGCATACCGGCGACAAGCCCGAGACCGATGGCGGTGATGATCAGGCTGACGAAGGGGTGCCATTTTACCCAAGTGATGAGTATGAGCAACACCACAATGGACAGTGCGGCAATCAGCAATAAGCTCATCCGGATCTCCTCCTATCGTTGCCATTGAGATAATGTTTGAAAAGACGGTCGCAAACGACGGTAGGTTTCTTCAAACAACGGAAACCATTTGTGGTACAGTCGTACCCGTTCTGGATCCGGGTACATGCGCCGCGTGATGCGAATCCACTCATTCACACGGGACAAATCGTCCATCTCCCGGATGGCCGTTAAAGCCAATACGGCCGCTCCCATCGCTGAAGCTTCCTTGTTTTCCGGCACTTCGACAGTGGCATTCAATATATCTGCTGTCAGTTGCAACCAAAACGGGGATCGGACGAACCCACCCGAAGCACGGATCGATTCCGCTTGCGTGCCGCTCACGTCACGCACGGCATCGGTGATGGCCCGCAGGGTGAACGTCACACCTTCCAATGCCGCCCGTGCCAGATGGGCGGTTTGGTGATGTAAACGCAAACCCACCCAAGCTCCGCGGGCATCAGGGTCCCAATAGGGGGCGCGCTCTCCGGTCAGAAAAGGGAGAAACAGCAATCCATCAGCGCCGGGTGGAGATGATTCGGCAAGGGACAGCAGGCGGTCGACAGAGGGTGAAGCCGAGTCTGAGACGCCCTTGAACACGGATTCCGACAGCCAGCGCAAGATGTCTCCACCGCTGTTGGTAGCCCCGCCGATCACCCATCGATCATTTGTCAATGCATAACAAAACGTGCGAGCGTTTTCGTCGGTCGCTGGAGAGAAAGCAGCCGTCCGGACCGCACCACTCGTTCCCACAGTGACGGCCAATTGTCCCGATTGAATCGCTCCAACACCCACATTGGCCAAAACGCCGTCACTGGCACCGATGACGAACGGGGTGTCGGGAGAGAGGCCCATCCGTTGCGCACAATCCCGCTGCAATCCTGTAAAGACCTCCGCCGGAGGAACGACGGGTGAGAGGCGATCCGGTGCGATGCCGATGAAGTGCAGGATGTCCGGGTCCCAGTCGCGGGTAGAGAGATTGTACAGTCCCGTAGCGGAAGCGAGAGAGGCATCTACGGCCCAACATCCGAACATTCGATACCATAAGTACTCCTTGATCGAGACGAATTTGGAAGCTCGTCGAAATAAGTCCGGTTCTTGTTCCTTCATCCACAATAACTTAACCAGTGGGGACATCGGATGAACGGGCGTTCCTGATCGTCGGTAACATTCATGACCAAACGGAAGGGTTCGCAACTGATCCGCCTGTTCTGCCCCACGGTTGTCCGCCCAGATCCATGCACGGGTGAGTGGGTTTCCGTCCGTATCCACGGCGATCAAAGAGTGCATCGCCGCGCTGAATCCGACGGCGGTTACTTTTTCCGGGGAGATATCGGCCGCATCGACAGCCGTTCTCACACTGTTCAATACAGCTTGCACGATCTCATCAGGGTCTTGTTCCACCCAACCGGGATGTGGTTGAATCAGTGGATAGCCCGTGGTACCTAGTCCCAAAACGTTTCCGTAAAAGTCGAAAACAACTGCCTTGGTGCTAGTCGTGCCAATGTCTACACCGATGACGACAGATGGAGAAGTCATAACAAACCTCCTGTGGGTAGATCGAGCCTCTGGTTGCATGGAACAGAGGATGGCCTGTTTCTGTAATCAAAGGATAATGGAAACGTTATCATATTGG
Organism: Polycladomyces subterraneus; assembly: GCF_030433435.1. Classification (NCBI taxonomy): domain Bacteria; kingdom Bacillati; phylum Bacillota; class Bacilli; order Caryophanales; family Thermoactinomycetaceae; genus Polycladomyces; species Polycladomyces subterraneus. The sequence goes on along the minus strand of NZ_JANRHH010000037.1, from coordinate 131,679 downwards.
CAATACCCTTTCTTTCGAATCTTGGGTTAAGATGATTATAATTTAATATTATGAAATTAAACATAAATCAATCGCCAACCTGCGTTTCATCATTCGATTTCATAACCGCATCCTCTCACTCCCTATCCGTGTTTGTTTATCATTAAGCGTATTTTCCGAAAAATGTTCAACATTGGATCGTTCCGGGAATAAGGTAAAAAAACGTGTCCCCACAATCCCCGGAAGGGTAGAATATATACGGTAGCAATCCGAAAAAGGAGGACTCCGCGTGGGCTGGATTATCAAATGGTTGATCAATGGTTTGGCCGTTTTTTTGGCTGCGATGTGGGTACCCGGTATTGAGGTGAAGGGATATGGTACGGCGTTGCTCGTCGCACTGGTGTTGGGAATTGTGAATGCGTTGATCCGTCCGATTCTGGTGATCCTGACGTTGCCGCTCAACATCATGACACTGGGGTTGTTCACATTTATCATCAATGGATTTCTCTTTTGGCTGGTGGGACATGTCATCCAAGGATTTTACGTGACCAGCTTTCTCGGTGCGATTTTGGGTGCGATCTTCGTCAGCCTGGTCTCTTGGGTGCTGAACATCATTTGGAAAGGGATTGCCCGATGAATCAAAAGTGGGCGGCATGGGCGCTTCGCCTCCGGCAGATGCTGGGGGCGGAGGTTCGCATCGTGCGCACGGGAGAAGACCGAAACCCCCAACATGTATACATCCCCATTCCCGGAGACGAACGGTTGTCGCTGGAGGTCACTTCTCCGTTGACAGAACGCGAGCGGTTACTGATCTCCGCGTTGTTATCGGAATGGGCCCATAAAAATGAACCGATCGCCAAAAGAGAAGGATTTGCGGAAAAAGTTGCGCGGTGGTTGCGCGACGCAGAACGTGACCCGGATACGCCAGTGCCGGGCGAGCTGTTGGAGCGGGACTGGGAGGGGCGTGTTCCATTGTTGGTCGTGCATACGAAGGTGGCTTTCCCGTTGTCGGATCTGGCCGTCCTCGAATCCTATTTTGAACAGCAGGCTTGGCTGATACCGATGCGGGAGCGAGAGTTACTCGTAATGGTACCGGTTTCTCTCATTCAATCGGAAGAGGAAACCGCACTGACCGAGGAGTTGTACCGGGCCGGAGAAGGGTTGGTTGAGGTGGCTGCAGCCGAGATCGGAGAGACAGTGACGGTTGTGATCCATCCGCCGTTGTTCCATCCCGATCAATTGCCGGTTGCGCTGAAAGAATTGAGAACTGCTTGGCGGCTGGGGCGGCGATTCCACCCTCAACGGACGGTGATTGCCACCTGGAATGCCCGGCTGGAGCGGTTATTGACGGAAATCCCGGATGATGTCGTCCGTCGGTGGTTGATGCAGTCTCCGTCACCGTTTTGGGAGGACGGGGAGATCAGGGAGACATTGACAGCATTGTTTCGTCATAATTTGAATTTGAGTGAGACAGCCCGAGCACTGTATGTACACCGGAACACGCTTCTCTATCGGCTGGAGAGACTGAAGCAGGAAACCGGGCTGGATGCCCGACGATTCGAAGATGCGGTATATATGTATACGGTCTTGCTATTGACGCCGACAGAGGTACATGAGGAATGACCCTTTCGGCGGATTGTTCAAACAATAGCGACGAATTTTGTGCGGTTTGACCATGGCCTGTGATCAGTTCCTTTCGTTACAATCAAGTTAAGACAGCGCTTTCACTGGAGGGGACGAAGATGGCACAGGTCCGGTTGAATCATGTGTATAAACGTTACGGCGATGTGACGGCAGTGAAGGACTTCCATCTGGACATTCAGGACAAGGAATTTTTGGTATTGGTAGGTCCATCCGGTTGCGGGAAATCGACCACATTGCGGATGATCGCTGGGTTGGAGGAAATTTCCGAAGGAGAGCTTTACATAGGGGATCGCTTGGTCAACGATGTGCCGCCGAAGGATCGGGATATTGCGATGGTATTCCAAAGCTACGCCTTGTATCCGCACATGAATGTTTACCAAAACATGGCGTTCGGATTGAAACTGCGCAAGTTCAAAAAAGAGGAAATCGACAAACGGGTGCGCGAGGCGGCTCGGATTCTTGATATCGAACATTTGCTCGACCGGAAGCCCAAGGCACTCTCCGGCGGTCAGCGCCAGCGGGTGGCGTTGGGTCGGGCTATCGTTCGGGAACCTCAGGTATTCCTGATGGATGAGCCGTTGTCCAACTTGGATGCCAAATTGCGCGTGCAGATGCGCACGGAAATCAGCAAACTGCATCAACGTTTGGAAACCACTGTCATTTATGTCACCCACGACCAAACCGAAGCGATGACGATGGGCGACCGAATCGTCGTCATGAAGGACGGTGTGATCCAGCAAGCGGATACGCCCTCAGAAATCTACAGCAACCCTGCCAACATGTTTGTCGCGGGATTCATCGGATCGCCAGCGATGAACTTCATTGACGGAGCGTTGTTTGAAGAAGCTGGGGACGTCTATTTCCGCACTCAGGCATTGCAGGTGAAAGTACCACAGGGCAAAGCCAAGCTGTTGCGTGAAAAGGGATATGTCGGCAAAGAAGTGGTGTTCGGTATCCGTCCGGAAAACATTCATGATGAGCCGCTGTTTGTAGAGTCTTCCACGGACAGCACCTTCCGGGCCAAAGTGGAAGTGGCCGAGAACATGGGGGCGGAAATGTACCTCTATCTGAGTGGCATTGCCGACAAGTGGGTCACCGCCCGCGTCAGCCCGCGAACCAACTTTGCGCCGGGAGCCGAAGTGGAATTGGCCTTCGATATGAACAAAATGCACATCTTTGACAAAGAAACGGAACAGACGGTGTTGTAATCTGGCGGTGTGAAGTGCAGGTTCTAAAGAGTATGCGGGAACAACCAGCTTTCAGGGTTGGGATGAAAGCGAGCATCGGACACGGGGGCGGAGCGGCCATCACCTGCTTCCTTGCGGGCGAAGGTGATGCGAGCCGGGAGAGCAATTGGACATTATCACCATATATGCTCTAGCCGTGTGGAACAAGTCTCTCGCCCGATCTGCAAGAAGTTTTTCTCGCAAGCTTGCTTCCACTAGTGTATTAGCCGTTTCCCATATTGGCTTGGGAAACGGCTTGTTATTTCGAGAAGGCATTTGGAAAATATTCGGATCACGGCTGGTGGCGTCCACCTTGGGAACATGCTACACTGTTGACAAAACGGTGGCGGGAAATGGATGGAACATCCCGCCGTTGCTGTTCGTGGAATGAGGAAAAGAGGGGAAAGTCATGGGCAAAACGATTACGGTGAAAGAGCTGGTCCAGCAATTCAACTTGGACGTCATCTGCGGTTGGGAAGGGTTGGAGCGCCCGCTAACGGTGAGCGATTTATACCGACCCGGAATGGAATTGGCGGGTTTTTTCACCTATTATCCCGCTGAGCGGCTGATGCTGTTGGGGAAAACCGAATTGACGTTTATCAACGGCCTCACCGAGAAAGAACGGAAGGATCGGTTATGGCGATTGTGCCACGAATCGACTCCATGCTTTTGCATCACCCGGGATATGAGTGCCCCCAAAGAATTAGTGGAGGCGGCTAAAGAGAAAAGGATTCCGGTGTTGCGCACATCCATGGCTACCACCAAATTTGGAAGCAAAGTGACCAACTATCTAGAGAAGCGTCTGGCACCCACCACCACCGTCCACGGCGTATTGGTCGACGTATATGGTGTGGGTGTCCTGATCATGGGCAACAGCGGGATCGGCAAAAGCGAAACCGCACTGGAGCTGGTCAAACGGGGACACCGGCTGGTGGCTGATGATGCGGTGGAAATCATGCAGACCGAAGAGGATGAGTTGGTTGGGCATGCGCCGGAGTTGATCCGTCACCTGCTGGAAATCCGCGGGTTGGGCATCATCAACGTAATGACGTTGTTCGGAGCGGGGGCTGTTCGGGAATACAAGAAAATCTCTCTCGCGATTAAGCTGGAAAACTGGCAGGAAAACCGGCAATATGACCGCCTCGGACTGGATGAAGAACGAATCCGCATCATCGACACCGAGCTTCCGCAGCTGACTGTGCCGGTCCGACCCGGGCGGAACCTGGCGGTCATCGTCGAAGTGGCCGCAATGAATTTCCGGCTGAAGCGGATGGGATACAACGCCGCTCAACAATTTGCGCAAAAATTGGGTCAAGCAATTGAAGATGCCGATGAATTGGATTAGACGTTTGATTATCCCTGTATAGGGAAAAGAGACCCTGAGAGACAGGCGCCCGGAATTTTGGTGGATGGGGGTTTCACACCATGGAAACACGAATCCGGGAAGCTGATTTCATCAAGGGGATTGCCATCCTCGGGGTCATTTTGATTCATGTGACAGCATTCAGTTTGCGGGATACAGTGCCGACTACCGACGGCGGTATCTACCTGGCGATCAACCAGATCAGCCGGTTTAGCGTACCCGTTTTCTTCATGCTGTCGGGATTGTTTTTGTTTCACCGGTATTATGGCTCCGGATTTTCAATGACACGATTTATGAAAAAGCGCGCCCGTTTCATCCTGGTTCCCTATCTCATTTGGTCCGTATTTTATGTTGCGTACGCGTGGACATTTCATCCCGAGACGGCGCCGCATACAGCGGAGGACTTCGTGATGGCGCTGTTGACGGGGCGCGCTTACTATCATCTCTATTTCGTGTTTGTGATGGTGCAGTTTTACCTGATTCTGCCCGTCCTGTTCTGGGGCTTTCGCCGGTTCGGCGGTCTCACCATGGTGGCTTTGGCACTGATGGTGTATGCACTATCGGAAGCGATGACATGGTGGGACGGCGCTGGTCGTCCAGAATGGAGCGAGGAATACACGGAAAACGCGATTTCTCTGTTTCCGACGTGGCTTTTTTATTTTTGTCTGGGCGGGTGGTTGGGCCAACGAGTAGATCGGCTGAAACGGATGATCGATCGATTGTCGACGACGGGCGTCTCTCTCATCTTTGGATCAATGGTCATCCTGACGTTGGCCGAGAGCTTTTTTCGCAGGCGGTTCGGTTTTTACAACTTCACTGTCTCGATTTATTCCATCACTTCATTGATCTTGTGGTTTCAGCTGGGGGAACGGTGGAAACGGTCGTGGGTCGCGGTACTGGGGCGATACTCCTACGGGTTGTATCTCGTCCACCCATTTTTGCTCAACCTGTTGAGCCGCGTTACGCCGCATTTGTTTCCTGAAGCTTCCTGGCAGGAGTTTTCGTTTATGCTGGTGGCGGTGACGGGACTGTCTTGGATGATGGTGTGGGTGATCAGCCAGATGCCGTACGGTGAGTTGCTGAAAGGGAAGTGACGGTGAAAGCGTAGCCGGAATATATGCCCACTCGGTGGGCGCTTTTTTTAATCACCCGTTCATTTTCATTTGCCGTAGAAGTACGGTAAAATGGTAAAAGCGAACATAGCGGATGACGAGACGATCATTGCATCGTCATCGAGATCCAAATGAGAACGGATACGTTACTGAGAAGGGAGCGCGACACACACATGCACTTGGCCATGGTCATCGATCCTGTCGCCTTTTCCCTCGGCCCTTTGCAAGTCCATTGGTACGGCATCATCATGGGCACAGCTGCCCTGATCGGACTCTGGTTGGCCATTCGAGAGGGAAGACGGCATGGATTGGACAGCGAACTGTTCCTGGATATGATGATCTGGGTGATTCCTTCCGCGATCGTCGGCGCGCGTCTGTATTACGTGCTGTTTGAATGGGATTATTACGCCCTGCACCCGGCCGACATCATCGCTGTGTGGAAAGGCGGGTTGGCCATCCATGGCGGATTGATCGGCGCATTGATTGCCGGTTATTTCTTCGTGAAAAAAAAGGCGGTACGCTATCTCCATCTTGCCGACATCGTGGCACCCAGTATTATTTTGGGACAAGCGATCGGCCGGTGGGGCAATTTCATCAACCAGGAGGCGCACGGCTCGCCGGTCAGTCTCGCATTTTTGCAGAGCCTGCACTTGCCTGACTGGATCATCCAGCAGATGAACATTCAAGGCGTCTATTACCATCCGACATTCTTATATGAATCCATCTGGGATTTTGTCGGCTTTCTCCTGCTGTTTCTCCTTCAGAGATGGAATCCGCGGCGGGGTGAAGTCTTTTTCAGCTATCTGATCTGGTATTCGATGGGCCGTTTCTTCATCGAGGGACTGCGTACGGACAGCCTGACGTTCAATGGACCGGACTGGCTCGCTCACCTGCTCAATCTGCTTTGGACTCCGATGACGGTGAAGTTCACACCGGGCATGATGATGGACGGCAACATTCGCATCGCCCAGTTGGTCAGTGTCACGTTGGTGTTGGCCGGTATCCTGTTGATCGTCGTTCGGCGGATGCGAGGAAATACGGAACCGTATCTTTCGAAGGCGGAGATCACCGACGCATCTGTCAGCCGGGCGGAGTAATCTGCGCGATACGGGACCCGGTTATTAGCGACGATGAACCTGTCAATTGGACCCACAATCTTGAACTTGGGTGTGTCTGGTGAATACTGCCCGCATCGTTTTCCCGGCTCGCTCCACCTATGCCATGCAGGGAAGCAGATGATGACCGCTCCGACCCGATCAGCGCAGGTCGTGGGCAAAGTACGCTTCGCTTTGAGGAAATTGGCCGCGATTTCAATCCTGTGCTTCCCGAGTATTCGCTCATTCAGGGCTTGGTCAGTCGCTCTCCTGGGAAACCATTGCTCCCTTACGGAATGACCAGACACGCCCTAGATTCATGCCGCGGGGAACTCGATCAGGGATATGGCTCATCCGCAGGGTTTTTGGCAACAGTCTCGCTCGCTCCAAGCGGAGCGAGTCTTTTTTACAAAGGGGGATGAACCAGGTGACCAAACGGTATACCGTCATGCTGTTTGACTTGGATGGCACGTTGATCAACACACACGAACTGATTCTCGCATCGTTCATGCACACGTTGGAACGGCATTGTCCGGGGAAATACACTCGCGAAGACGTCATCCGGTACATGGGGGAACCACTTATCGATCAGATGCGTCGGTTTGACCCGGATCAAGCCGAGGTGATGGTACATACCTATCGGGAGCACAATATCCAACACCACGACGAGTATGCGAGTGCATTTCCTGGTGTGGTGGAGGTTCTGCATCTTCTGGCGGACGCGGGTGTGAAAATGGGGGTCGTCACCAACAAACAGCGCAAGACGGCCGAGATGGGATTGCGGTTGCTGGGAGTGGAGAAACTGATGCAGACCGTGATTTGTTTTGGCGAAACGGAGAAGGCCAAGCCGCACCCCGATCCTGTATTGACAGCGATGAAACGGCTTCACGGGAAACCTGATCGAACATTGATGGTCGGAGACAGCAAATACGACCTGATGGCGGGCAAGCGAGCCGGAGTGGCTTCTGCGCTGGTGGGTTGGAGTATGCATGATCCGGTGGAATTGAAAGCGTTGGAACCGGATTACGTGCTGGATTCGCCGGAGGATTTGTTGCCTTTGGCCGGAATCGGTTCGAAAGGGACATCCTGATCTTGTGTAAAAGACTGACTTCCAGAAGAAGGGACAGAGTGTATCCGTTCATCTGCAGATGCGAGTAAGGGGGATCCGGTTTCGGCATGAGTGCCTTTTGAATGCAGTGATTAAGAGAGAGGAAACCGGCCACCCGAAGCAATTGGAAATATGCGGGTGTTGGGGGAAAAGGACACCGAGATCGTAAGGAAAGCGGGAGACAGCGGCTATCCGTAGGACTTGGGCAAAGGGGGAGCGAATTTGCGGCGTACGGAACGTTTTCCCGTCAAGGGCAGCAATGCTCTGTGGCAACTATACCGGACGGTTTCCTTTTGGAAGGTATTGCGCAATGTGGTCATTGGTGAATTGAATCGATACAATCCGCACCTCGGCTTTAAAAACTGGGTATACCGAACATTCTTGGGGATGCGGATTGGCGATAAAACCGCCCTAGCACTCAAAGTGGTGGTAGATGTCTTGTTCCCTGAACGGATTCGTATCGGTAACAACACGATCATCGGCTACAACACGACCCTGTTAACACATGAATATCTGGTAGAGGAGTATCGGATCGGCGATGTGGAGATCGGTGATCATGTGATGATCGGCGCCAACACCACCATCCTGCCGGGGGTACGGATCGGAGATCGGGCGGTGGTCGGCGCCGGCTCGGTCGTGACGAAGGATGTCCCGGCGGGAGCGTTTGTCGCGGGCAATCCGGCGCGTTTCATCCGATGGCGGGAGGGAGAGCATTCCCTGAGCGATCCGCCCGGTACCTGTTAAACATGGGGCTCATACACATCAACATCGACATCGAGACTACCAAGATATAACTCTATTAACTTTCACTTCACGCCAGTCTAAACCGCCCAACCCATACCTGTGGCAAAAATGGTTCCCCCTTTTTTCAAATTGATCACAATGCATTTCCTTGAATTCCGGGTAGTGTTTCATCGTTTTCTCTAAGCTGGTTACGAACTGGAATACACTATCAATCGGCGCTTCCATCTCTATTGTCTGTTTGATCTCCATCGGGTTCACCCGCCAATATCGAGAAATATATTCCATACAACGTTAGCTTAGGCGATTGTGTTTCACATTTCCGTGGGGCTGCTGAGTGGATCAGCGGCCTCTTTTTTCGTTTATCGGACTAAGCCACAAACTGTTGGCGACACAAAATACTCACAGTTGTTTTAATTGACTCACTGGTGTAAACGGAAATAAAATTAAATTGACATATGTGTCAGTCTATAAGAAAGAGGTGGAGCCATGTCGCCACGAAGGCCCGAGCAAAACGCGGCCATACGGGAAAAGCGCATTCAGCAGATACTGGATGCCGCATTGAAAGTATATCGCGCACGGGGGTACCACGGAGCCGAGATTGGGGAGATTGCCCGCGTGGCAGGCCTGGGACGCGGACTGATCTATTATTACTTCCGCAACAAGAAGGATTTGTTTTTGACACTCATCCGTCGTACGTTGGAGGCATGGCAGGAGCGGGCGAAGGGTATTTTGGACGCCGATTTGTCCGTTGCCGAACGGCTGGCGCGATATTTGAAAGAAATGTGTGTACTGGCACTGCAACATCCAGAAATCACCTATTTCCACACTACCATCTCTCGTAATCTGCGTGTTGTATTTCCAAATGAAGCCGAAGAAGTGATGTCTCTCTACGAGCAATACATGTTTATGCCTTTTCGCTGTCTGATCGAAGAGGGGGTTCGCAAGGGGGAACTGCGCGATGTGGAACCTCGGGTGGCTGAACGGATGTTTTTCAGTGTATTGTTCGGCGCACTCGATAACGAAAACATGATTACACCGGAGCATATTGAGCCGTTGATGGAGATTACGTTGTTCGGCCTGGTGAAAACGGATGGAAGAACAGACAGTGTTTGACTGGCACATGAGGGTGTGTCTGGTCTTTCCGTGAGGCCGGGTGAGCAAATACCTTAGCCCGGCCGAGCGAAGACCCGGAAAGCGCATCGCGGGCAATTTTCTCTAAGCGAAACGCGCTTTGCCCGCTTCCTGCACTCCGGGTTGGAGCGGCCATGACCTGCTTCCTAGAGGGCGCAGATGGAGTGAGCAGGGAAAGTAATTGGACATCATCACCAAACACGCTCTAGTCAAAGGAGGGGCACGTGTGAGCGTATTGACGCGGTTCTCCCTGCGAAACACGGCTGCCGTGCTGATCCTGGTCCTGCTGGTCACCTTCGGCGGACTGTATACGGCAACTCAGCTGAAAATGGAGGCGATGCCCGACATCACGTTCCCGGTCATTGTGGTGATCACGCCGTATCCGGGAGCGTCGCCGCAGGATGTGGACCAAAAGGTGACACAGCCGATCGAGCAATCGTTGCAGGGGATTACCGGAGCCAAGAAGATCAGTTCGGTGTCGGCGGACAGTACGTCAGTTGTGGTCGTGGAGTATGATTTCGACACGGATCTGGACAAGGCGAAGCAGGAGATGCAGGAAGCGGTTGACCGCGTCTCCCTGCCGGACGGGGCGATGAAACCGTCGTTCAGCCGGTTCGGATTCAATACTTTTCCGTTCATGATCCTAGGGGTGACAAGCCAAACCAAAAACCCGGAAGAACTGGAAAAATGGGTGAAGGAAACGGCCGAGCCCATCCTGAAAACAGCTGACGGCGTGGGTCAGGTGCAGATCAAGGGACAGGGACCCAAAGCTGTGTATGTCCGACTGAAACAGGATCAGCTGAAAAAGTACAATCTAACGGTGCAACAGGTCCAGCAAGCGCTCCAGGCGAGCAATGTTTCCATCCCGGTGGGCGAATTGCCGTCCGGGCTGTTGGATTTGCCAATACGGGTGGATCAGAAGATTACGTCCGTTGATCAATTGAAAAATCTACGCCTCACCATCCAACCCAATCCACAGGAAGGGATGGAGGAGGCCTTCAATCAGATCGGCCAAGGCATGCAGGGATTGGGGCAGGCTGTCGGCGGTCTGGGTCAGTCAGTCGGTCAACTGGGCCAGGGATTGGGTGAAGTGGGCCAAGGTGTGGGGCTGTTGCAGGCTCAAGTGCGGATCTTACAAGCAGCACAGCAATTGCAGGCGCAGCTGCTGGGGGATCAAATCGCACTCAACGCCGCGGAAATGCGACTCAAACAAAACCCGCAGGATCAGGAAGCGGCTGCGCAGGTAGCGCTTTTGAAACCGAAAGTGGCCGCCGAGATGCAATCGTTGAAACAGCTCAATGCACAGCTGAGTCAAATGCAAAAGCAGATGCCGCAATCCAAGGGAGCGCCCGCAGGCGGAGTTCCGCGCGGAATGGGCGAACAAGTGAAAACAAGCGGCAAACCAAAGATCAAGGAAGCAAAAATTCAGACGGTGAAATTGTCCGAGATCGCCGACATCAGCGAATCGCGACAAGACAGCACCATGATTACGCGCATGAACGGAAAACCGTCGGTCAACATCGAGTTGATAAAGGACCCCGACGGCAATATCGTGGAAGCGGCTGAAGCGGTCTCGGCCAAGCTGGAGACGCTGAAAAAGCAGGATCCCAATGTACAGTTCACATTGCTGTTTGATCAGTCGCGAGCGGTGAAAGCGTCGATTCGAAGCATGGTGCGGGAAGGCTTGTTGGGCGCACTGTTTGCAGCCGTTGTGATTCTGTTGTTCCTGCGCAATTTCCGTACAACATTGATTGCCGTCGTCTCGATTCCGCTTTCGGTGTTGGCCACACTGATACTGCTCAAACAGGCGGACATCACATTGAATGTGATGACCCTCGGCGGTTTGGCTGTCGCCATCGGGCGGGTGGTGGATGACAGCATCGTTGTAATTGAAAACATTTACCGTCACCTGATGAAAAACCGCGATCGGACCGTGGATTTAATCATCTATGCCACCAAGGAAGTGGGGGCGGCCATTACATCTTCCACCCTGACGACGGTGGCAGTATTCGTACCGTTGGGATTGGTCAGTGGTATTGTAGGCAAAGTGTTTTTGCCATTTGCGCTGACGGTGGTGTTTGCCCTTCTTTGTTCACTGATCGTCGCTGTCACGGTCGTTCCGCTGATGGCGAAACTGATGCTGTTGAACAAAGGAAAACGGCAACGCTTCAAGGAGAAGGAAAGTGGAATGGCTGCCGGGTACCGACGGGCATTGGCATGGGCTTTGGATCACAGAGGAGTGGTCCTGTCTGTATCCGCCTTGGCACTTTTTGCCAGCCTGTTCCTCATCCCGTTGGTTGGAACCAGTTTTCTCCCGTCCAACAAGGACAAAGCTGTGCAAGTGAAACTGGAATTGCCGCCCGGTACCGATTTGAGTACCACTGATGCCCAGGCCCGGAAGCTGGAAGCAAAGCTGCGGACCTATCCTCAAGTTAAGCAAGTGTCCACGACCGTAGGCAACTTGCGCGGACAACTGGCAGGGGACGGTACGATCGGCAGCACCAACAAGGTGTCTCTGTTTGCCAACCTCGATCCGGATACGGACATGGATCGTTTCTTGTCCCAAGTGCGGACTGACTTGGGGAAAATCAAGGGAAACGGTGAACTGCAGGTATTGGAAGTGAAAAGCATCGGACCGCCTTCCAGCCAGATCGTTGCGATCATCAAAGGGGAACGAATGGAGGACATCCGAAAAACGGCCGACATCTTGACGAACAAAATGAAGAAAGTGAGTGGCCTCACCAACGTGACCAACAACCTGAGCGAACAAAAAGAACTGGTTTCCGTCCATGTCGATCAGGCCAAAGCGGCCCAACACGGTTTGGTGCCGATGCAGGTGGCGATGTCGATTCGCGGGTTGTTGCAGGCGGACAAAATAGGTGAGCTGGAGAAAGGGAACCAGACTGAGGAGATCAAACTGGGGTTGGAAAACAAGGACCTGTACTCTGTTGAGCGATTGAAAGCCATTCAATTATTGACCCCGACAGGCAAGATGGTCAAATTGGGAGATATAGCTTCTGTCCGGGTTGAGCAGGGGCCCGTCACCATTCAAAAAGAGAACGGCTCCCAGTATGCCCAGGTATCCGGTGACGTGATTGACAAGGACACGGGGGCACTGTCACGGCAAGTACAGCAAATCATTAACGGGATGAAATTGCCGTCTGGCGTGAAGGTAACGCTGGGGGGCGACACGGAGGAGATGCAAAAAAGCTTTGCCCAGCTGGGTGTGGCCATGGTAGTGGCTGTGGCCGCCGTCTACTTGGTGATGATCGTTACCTTTGGCGAAGCGACTGCCCCGTTCACAATCCTGTTTTCCCTGCCGTTTGCTGTGATCGGCGGATTGGTCGGTTTGTATTTGTCGGATCAACCGATCAGTGTATCCGCTATGATTGGGGCGCTGATGCTGATCGGGATCGTTGTCACCAATGCGATCGTGCTGATCGATCGGGTGCAGCAACAACGCGCACGCGGGCTGGACATCAGTTCAGCGCTCCTGGAAGCGGCCGGTACCCGGTTGCGACCGATTCTGATGACGGCACTGGCCACCGTGTTCGCCCTGTTGCCGCTGGGTCTGGGTTATGGTGAAGGGTCACTCATTTCACAGGGATTGGCCGTTGTGGTGATCGGAGGGTTGACTTCCTCCACCCTGCTGACCCTCTTTATCGTTCCGATTATGTACAGCATTCTTACACGGGTGAGAGACCGGTTGACGCGAAATCGGCGTCCGGAAGCGAAGACGGGGTAGGAATACACAAATCGACTAGCATAATAAACAGGAGCGGCTAATGATTGCCGCTCCCCGCTATCCTAACGGCCGCCGCTTCATCGTATGGATGACGTGTCGGTTTGATCGAGGGCGTAATATCCCCCGGTCATGATCAGAAAACTAGGGATGAACCAGTGGCAAGGGTCGACACAAAGAGCGAAAATGCCGGTGGCGAATGCCCCGCTGAGAGCCAACGGTTGAATCGATGGGCGTCGGACGAGAAGTGGCGGGAGCGTCAGCACGACTTGCAACAATGTGCATTCCGTGAGGAAGATGGGAAGGAATCGGGGGACACGCGGATCCAGGTCACTCCATGTTCCCCACAATCCCAACACGACCCCCGTGACGGTCACGAAACAAGCGTAACCGAATCGGGCGGATCGTTTCCTGTCCTCCATCATGGGTTCGCCTCTCTTTAGTAAGGTGTCATGATACCGGATTTCGACAGAAAGACGGGATATTCCCTCTTTTATATTGACAAATTTGGGGGGTGGCTGTCGATTTGTTGGGTTGGATTAGTTGGGTTGGCCGTCTGTTCTTTTTCTTTTATGGCTGACCACATTATAATCAATGCCAGCATACATCACAATATGACCACAACACCGATGATGAGGCTAATCGCAACGTCCCGCTTGGGATTTTTGAACTCTTTTGCTGTGAGGAGTTCTGCAACGGAATTTATCTTAGAGTGGGAAAGCGATCCTTTTTGCTTTATGTCTTTGCTTACGGCCAGCGTGATACGGAAGCTGAAGACGGAAAATCGTCAACAACCTGCCCACCATTGCAAGTGGGTTATTTTTTTGTACTCGAAGCGCGATTGATAATTAAGCTTCGAGTGAATCGGTGCTTCGCAGCCTCTGACGGTTTTTCACAACAAAGCGGGTTAGTAGGGGTGATCCTTCCCTTCCATTCCGTCCTAGCCACTTAACACTAGGTGGAGGGAAAGTGGCTATCTTCAACAGCTTCATCCATTTTCCTTTAAAAAAAGGAACCAAAAATGATTTTGTCCTTTCGAAATAGGTGACTCACACGTCCACTCCGACGGCAGATTCAATAGAATCCAATCCGTCGCGTTCCAAAAGGCGGATCAGTGTTTGATTGATCTCCCGCGCGATACCGGGACCGCGGTAGATCATGCCGGTATACACCTGAACCAGCCGGGCGCCAGCCCGGATTTTTTCATAGGCATCCTCACCGGTAAAGATACCACCAACCCCGATGATAGGGACACTACCCTCGGTTTCCCGATAGATGTGTCGGATAAATTCAGTGGATTTGCGACGGAGTGGTTTTCCGCTCAAGCCGCCTGTTTCTCCGGCATGTGCGTTTTTCAATTCCTCCCGGGCCAACGTGGTGTTGGTGGCGATGAATCCGTTGATTCTGTGTTGCAACCCAATCCGTACCATGTCGGACAACATATCCAGCGGCATGTCGGGGGCCACCTTGAGCAGAATGGGACGCTCTTCGCCCGTTTTTTGTTGCAGTTGCCGTTTTTCCTCCATCACCTTGTCCAACAGTCGGTCCAGAGCATTCACCTGCTGGAGATCACGCAATCCTTGGGTATTGGGTGAACTGATGTTGATGACGAAATAATCGCCGTACCTGTATAGCGTACGCAAGCCGATTCGGTAGTCATTGGCTGCCTGTTCATTGGGAATGTCCTTGTTTTTACCCAAATTGATGCCGATGGGAACGGCGGGACGGGGAAGACTGACAAATGATCGGGCCGCATGTTCGATACCGCTGTTATTGAAGCCCATCCGATTGATGATGGCCTCGTCTTCCGGCAGTCGGAACAGGCGTGGCTTCGGATTGCCCGGTTGGGGTCGCGGGGTGAGTGTCCCTACCTCGATCGATCCAAAGCCGAAAGCGGCCAGTGCCGGGTATACGCCTGCGTGTTTGTCGAACCCGGCCGCCAGACCGACGGGATTGGGAAATACGCGATTCCAGCAACGGACGGCGAGCCGATCATCCTTTACGCACATGCGGCGTTCGACAGCGGTAAGAATTGCAGGGACGGACTGTAAGGCCTGCAAACTGCGTATTGTCCACTCGTGTGCAGTTTCCGGATCCAATCGAAACAGCCATTTTCTCCATGTTGCATACAAGGCACTCGCGTCCTTTCCGGTCAGGGTTTCGTATGGTAGGATACCACATTTTCAGGAGGAGAAGCACTCAAAACGGAAGCGTAAAGGACGGCTCAGACAAAGTGGCCTTTTTTCAGGCAACCAGGGTATAGCTATGGAGAACCGAATCGCGAAGCGGGTTAAGTGGAATTCTACATACCTTATCCAAAGGGACGAGTGGAAAAAGATCCAATCGGTGACTTTGTCGATTCGTCAACGGGCCAGAAAGCCGACCAGCAAGCAGAGCAGCCCCAGAACTACCGCTTCCCATCCGGCGCTGTTTCTTCGGAGCAGGAAAAACGCACCGGCCAGTTCTAAGATGATGCCGATCAGGATGAAGAGATGGGCCAATGAGCTCATGTTCTCCCTCCTCCGTTTCAATGGTTTTTAAGTGATGGACATGAAAAATGCCGAGCCGGGGATGGTAACCGTGATTTCCCTCTCAAGTATAAAAAAAGTATCGTCCTTTGGGTATGACGGTTTTTTGCCCATACACCGACCGCCATCCTTTATAATGGTACGGGAACGGAGGAATGGGAAGTGAAGTTGCAATTCGCCACACAAAATGAAGGGAAATTGGCAGAAGCAAAACGGGTGCTGTCTCGGTTTGGGATCGAAGTGATCGGATTACCGGTCGATTTGTGGGAGCCTTCCAGTGGGGAAATTGAAACAGTGACACTGGAAAAGCTGCGACAAATTCGCCGGATGGGATATGACCGTGTCATGGTAGATGACGCCGGGATCTTTTTCGCTGCGTACGACCATTTCCCCGGTGTGTTGACCAAAAGGGTGTTTGACCGGATTGGTTACCGCGGAGTGAGAAAACTATTGGAAGGGGAAGATCGGACGGCTTGGTTTGAAGGTTGTATCGCTGTTTCTTGGGACGGGGAAACCGGTGTGTTTGCCGCAAGGACATCCGGACGCATTCTCGATCCGATTCCCGACGATATCCGACCGGAACCGGGCTTGCCTTTCAATCCCATCTTTATTCCCGACGGCGAAACGCGGGTGTTGGGAGCGATGACACCCGAAGAACAAATGAAGTATTCGTATCGCTGCCGCGCACTGGAGCAAATGGCGGAATGGTTGTTGAATCAAGCGTGATGTGATCCATTGTAATCAAAAGAGATCGCCAAACGCTCCACTTGGGGGATTGACGCTGATGGATGTCGGTGTTACACTACCAGAAAAACGAGCACTTTAATTTATTAGCAAACTAAAGTATCGCTGGGAGTGGAATGGGATGCCAAAACCGCGGGAATTTGAAAAACCGACCGGATTTCGTGATTTTCCGCCTTCATTGGCGGCGAAGAAACGCGCGGTGGAACAGCGGATTCATCGGTGTTTTGAGCGTTGGGGATACCAGGAAGTGATTACGCCGACGCTGGAGTACCATGACACCGTGGGTCGCGCCAGTGCCATTCCCGAAGAGAAACTGTTTAAGCTGATCGACCGGGAAGGAAAAACGCTCGTGCTGCGTCCCGACCAAACCGCACCGATCGCACGCGTGGTGGGGTCCGTGTTGCGGGAAGTGCCCGTACCGCTTCGCCTGTTATACCATGGCAGCGTGTTTCGGGCGCAGGAACGATCGGCGGGTCGCAATGCCGAGTTTTTCCAATCTGGTGTAGAGCTTGTCGGGGAGGCTTCGCCCGAAGCAGAAGCGGAAGTGATCGCGCTTGCGGTGGAAACGATTCGGGCATGCGGTTTGGACGCGTTTCAATTGGCCGTGGGTCATGTGGGCTTGTTGGATGGCGTGCTGCGGCAAGCAGTGGCGGATGAAGATGCGGTCTATGAGCTGAAGGAATCGTTGGGAGCCCGCAATGTCGTCGGGTTTTTCGATTTGTTGGAGCGATTTTCCTTGCCCGATTCGGTAAAACGGGAACTGACCTCGTTGCTCCAGGTGCGGAGAAATCCGTCGGAGTTGATGTCGATCAACTTGGTGACATCATCGCCGGAGACACAGGCGGCGGTGGAGCGGCTTTCGGCCATGTGGTCGTCGATCGACGATTTCGGCGTGACGCCGTACGTGGTGCTGGATCTGGGGTTGGTTGGCAGTTTGGGTTATTATACGGGCATTTATTTTGAAGGATATACGGCTTCACTCGGATTTCCCGTCTTGAGCGGGGGCAGTTACGATCGGTTGCTGGAGCGGTTTGACCGTCCGCTACCAGCGACGGGGTTTGCGGTGAAGCTGGATCGTGTCATGGAAGCAGGCGGTGTGATAGAACCGCAGGAGCGGCGAGTGGCTGTTCTGTATGACCGTTCGCGACGCTCGGAAGCGATCCGTGTCGCCGAGCGGATGCGCGAACAGGGACACCATGTCGTGTTGCAGTGGCGGAATGACCAAGGCGGACATCCGTCGGACGATTGGTTGGCGTTATTTGACGAAGTGATCCGCATCGGGGAGGAGGAAGGACGATGAATGACATGTTGACGATCGCGATGCCGAAAGGAAGAATTTTTGAGGAAGCCGTCCACCTGATGCGGGAAGCTGGTTTTCCCATTCCGGACGAGCTGAGCGAGGATTCACGAAAATTAATCGTCACCGTTCCGGAAGCCGGCCTTTCCTTTTTCCTCGCCAAACCGATGGATGTGCCGACCTATGTGGAGTACGGTACGGCTGATCTGGGCGTGGTGGGCAAGGACGTGTTGTTGGAAGAGGAGCGGGACGTGTACGAGCTGCTCGATCTGCGCATCAGTCCCTGCCGGATCTCCGTCGCCGGTTTGCCGGATTGGCAACCGACACTGCATCCACGGGTGGCGACAAAATATCCCCGCATTGCCGACCGTTATTTCCGCGAACGTGGACAGCAAGTGGAAGTGATCCGGTTGAACGGTTCGATCGAGCTGGCCCCTTTGATCGGTTTGGCCGACCGGATTGTGGATATCGTCTCTACCGGGCGCACCCTGAAAGAAAACGGACTGGTGGAACTGGAAACCATCACGACCGTCACCTCGCGTCTAATCGCCAATCGGTCCAGCTACCGCATGAAAAGCGAACGGATTGATTCCTTGACCCGCTCGTTGGCCGACACGGTTCGTCAAGGAGGGGGCGTGCGATGATCGCAATTGTGAAGCCAGGGGAGCTGAGCACCCGCCGGTCCGTGGACAAGGGAACGGAGCAACAGCGACAGACGGTGCGCACCATATTAAATGAAGTGCGTAACGGTGGCGATGGGGCTTTGCTCGCATACACGCGTCGGTTTGATGGAGCCGATCTGACGCGGCTGGACGTGACGGAGGAGGAAATCGCGGCCGCTTACCGTGAAGTAACGGAAGAGTGGCTCGCGTCCCTCAGAGAGGCGGCGGAGCGCATACGTCGCTACCATGAGCGTCAGCGGCAGACGTCATGGTTTCATCCCGAATCGGACGGCACCATACTGGGGCAATTGATTCGACCGCTCGCACGGGTCGGTATTTATGTTCCGGGGGGACGTGCCGCTTATCCGTCTTCCGTATTGATGAATGCCATTCCCGCACAGGTGGCGGGTGTAGAGGAAATTGCGATGATAACGCCTCCCGACCGGGATGGACGTATCCCGGCTACCACTCTGGTCGCCGCCAAGGAAGCCGGTGTGACGGAGATTTGGAAAGTGGGCGGTGCACAGGCAGTTGCCGCATTGGCGTATGGAACCGAATCGATCCGTCCCGTCGACAAAATCGTCGGGCCGGGCAATATCTACGTGGCGATTGCCAAACAGATGGTGTTCGGTGATGTGGACATTGATATGATCGCCGGGCCGAGTGAAATCGTGGTCGTCGCTGACGAAACTGCCGATCCGGAATGGGTGGCGGCGGATCTGTTGTCCCAAGCCGAACACGATCCGATGGCTTCGGCAGTGTTGATCACACCGTCGCCCGCATTGGCCGAGCGTGTGGCGCAGGCATTGGTGCAGCAGTGTGAACGGTTGGAACGCAGGGAGATCGCCGCGCAGTCGTTGCGGGAGCAAGGGGCCATTTGCGTGACGAGCGACATGGAAGAGGCGATCTCCACTGCCAATCGTTTGGCTCCGGAACATCTGGAACTAATGGTGAAGCAGCCTTGGGACTGGATCGGCAAAGTGAAAAACGCCGGGGCGATCTTCCTCGGACCGTACAGCCCCGAGCCTGTGGGCGATTATTTCGCCGGGCCCAACCATGTACTGCCAACTAACGGGACGGCGCGTTTCTCTTCGCCGCTCAGTGTGGACGATTTCGTGAAAAAATCGAGCGTGATTGCGTACAGCCGTGAAGCCCTGTTCCGGGATGGATCGCATGTGGTGCGCCTGGCTGAGGGCGAGGGGTTGGGAGCCCATGCGGCTTCGATCCGCGTGCGGCTGGAACGGAAGGAAAAGGGTGAAAACGATGCGTGAGCGAATAGCAGAAATCAAACGAAAAACCAACGAAACGGACATTGTGGTCCGGCTCAATCTGGACGGGACGGGCCAGACACAATTGGATACCGGCGTCCCTTTTTTGGAGCACATGTTGGACCTGTTCGCCAAACATGGCCTGTTTGACCTGGAAGTGACCGCACGCGGGGACATTCACATCGACGATCACCACACAGTGGAGGACATCGGCATTTGTTTGGGGATGGCAGTGGCGGAAGCGCTGGGGGACAAGAAAGGCATTCGCCGTTACGGCAACGCGTTTGTCCCGATGGATGAGACGTTGGGTCAGGTGGTCGTCGATCTGTCCAATCGTCCGCACCTGGAGTTCCGGGCTGAATTCCCCGATCGACGGGTCGGTACGTTTACCGTCGAATTGGTCCATGAATTTTTCTGGAAGTTGGCGCTGTCAGCTCGGATGAACCTGCATATCATCCTGCATTACGGACGCAATACCCACCATATGATCGAATCGCTGTTCAAGGCGGCGGGACGGGCGTTGGATGAGGCGACCCAGATCGACCCGCGCGTCAAAGGCGTACCTTCATCCAAAGGAGTGCTGTAACGATGATTGCCATCGTGGATTACGGGATGGGCAATTTGCACAGTGTCAGCAAGGCACTGGAACGCATGGGATTTGAATACGCGGTAACGGAAGATCCCGAAGTGCTCCGAAGAGCCGACGCGCTGATTCTCCCCGGGGTGGGTGCGTTCGGCGACGCGATGCGGGAACTGGGAGAGCGTGGTTTGGACGACGTCATCCGCGAGGAGACATTGGGAGGCAAACCGCTGTTGGGCATTTGTCTCGGGATGCAACTGCTGTTCACCAGCAGTGAGGAGCATGGGTACCATCAAGGATTGAACTTGTTGCCGGGCCATGTGGTGCCGTTTACCGGTGAGATGAAAGTGCCGCACATGGGTTGGAACTGGTTGTCGTTTGACCGGCCGCATCCGTTTTTCAGCGGCATTGAGGAAGGGCACGTCTATTTTGTCCACTCCTATCACGTTCAGGCGAACAATCCCGAGGACGTGTGGGCGGTGACGGATTATCACGGACCGGTCACGGCGATTGTGGGTCGCGGCCATATCGTGGGTATGCAGTTTCATCCGGAAAAAAGCGGCGATTTGGGTATGGCCCTGTTGAAACGATTTGCCGAGCGCTGTCAGGAAAAGGTGGGAATGGTATGAGTTTCGTCGTATATCCGGCGATTGATTTGCGCGGCGGACGATGTGTCCGCCTATACCAAGGCGATTACGATGCGGAAACGGTGTACGCCCAAGATCCCGTCGCAGTGGCACGGCAGTTTGCTCGTGAGGGAGCACACTGGTTGCACGTGGTGGATCTGGATGCGGCACGCTCCGGTGAAGCGGTCAACGAAGACGTGATCCGTGCCATTGTGGCAGCGGTGGACATTCCGGTGCAAGTAGGTGGAGGAGTGCGCACGCGTGAGCGGCTGGAGCGTTTGTGGTCCATCGGTGTACAGCGGGCGGTGATCGGTTCCGCTGCCATTGATGATCCGGAGTTTGTTCGAGCGGTGTTGGCAGACTACGGGGACCGGATCGCATTGGGTGTCGATGCGCGTGAGGGGCGCGTCGCCACCCATGGATGGTTGAAAACGGCTGAAGTGAGCGCAGAGGAACTGGCGGTGGAGATGGCCAGACACGGTGCGGAAACATTTATTTTCACGGATATTTCTCGGGATGGCACGCTGCAAGGTCCCAACGTCGAAGCGGTGTGCTCGCTGGCCCGTACTTGCGGCAAGCAGGTGATCGCATCCGGCGGCGTGCGGGACACCTCTGATCTGGTGGAATTGGCCCGTTACCAACAGGAGGGCGTGGCCGGAGCCATCGTGGGGCGGGCGCTGTATACCGGTGACATCCGATTGCGCGAGGCAGTTCGTGCCGTTGAAGGCGAGGAGGCAACCCCATGATCACCAAACGGATCATTCCCTGCTTGGATGTGAAAGACGGACGCGTGGTCAAAGGGGTTTCCTTCCAACAGCTGCGCGATGCCGGAGATCCCGTAGAACTGGCCCGTCTGTATGACCGGGAAGGCGCGGATGAACTGGTCTTTCTGGACATCTCCGCTTCCCATGAGGAGCGCAAGACGATGATCGACGTGGTGCAAAGCGCAGCGGCGCAACTGACGATTCCCTTCACGGTCGGAGGCGGCATCGGTTCGGTGGAGGACATGTTCCGGCTCCTCCGTGCTGGTGCGGACAAGGTGTCGATCAACACTTCTGCCATCTTGAATCCCCAGCTGATCGAAGACGGCGCCCGCCGGTTCGGTAGCCAGTGCATCGTCGTCGCCATCGACGCCAAATACGATCCCGACCGGGACGATTGGTTCGTCTACACGCACGGCGGCAGACGGGAAACGGGCAAACGCGCCGTCGAATGGGCCAAGGAAGCCGTCGAGCGGGGAGCTGGCGAGATTCTGCTCACCAGCATGGATCAGGACGGACAGAAGGATGGCTACGATTTGGCACTCACCCGCGTGGTGGCCGAAGCGGTACGCGTGCCGGTCATCGCTTCCGGCGGGGCCGGGGAGGCACACCATTTTTATGAGGCTTTTGCAGAGGCGGGAGCGGATGCGGCATTGGCAGCGTCCATCTTTCACTATCAGGAGCTTTCCATTGAAGAAGTGAAACGGTATTTGGCGGACAAAGGAGTGAACGTGCGGTGGACGGTCAAATCGACGTAAGCGCGATCCGATGGGACGACCGTGGCCTCGTCCCCGCCATCGTCCAGGACGCGGTGAGCAAGGAAGTATTGACGTTGGCCTATATGAATGAAACCGCGTTGAAGAAAACGATTGAAACGGGGGAAACCTGGTTTTGGAGCCGTTCGCGCCAATCGCTCTGGCACAAAGGGGAAACGTCGGGTCATAGACAACGCGTCGTTTCTCTCCAGTGGGATTGTGACCGGGACTCCTTGCTGGTCAAGGTGATTCCCAACGGACCGGCCTGCCACACCGGCGCCGTCAGTTGTTTTGGCACCGTCAATCCATCCGGGGAAGAACCGACAACGGATCGTTTTGACATCCTCAACCGGTTGGAATCCCTCATTGCCCGGCGTGAGGCGGAACGCCCGGAGGGCTCCTACACCACCTATCTGTTTGAAAAAGGACTGGACAAAATCCTGAAGAAAGTGGGCGAAGAGGCAGCAGAGGTGATCATCGCCGCCAAAAACGAATCGCATGAGGAATTGCGGTACGAGATGGCTGATCTGCTGTACCATCTGTTGGTGTTGCTCCGGCAAGCCAAACTGCCGTTGGACGACGTATTGGCCGAATTGCGCGGGCGGTATGCCGATCAGAAGGAATAGTGGATGCAAGTACCCCACCATCTGTACGATGGTGGGGGTTGTTTTTCTTGCGAAACACCATGTTGACACGGATTATCACAACGATGACATCGCATCTTGATCCACATACATCATTCCGATCATAAGGGATGTTGAAACGACTCGCGCAGAGCGAATCAAGAACCGAGTAATATTTCTTTTAACTGTTTTGCTTGATCCGCTGTAAGTGTCCCATATGCAGATCCTTTTGTAGAATCCCTTATTAATTCTGCATTTCCGTATTTGCCAAACCAAATAAGATACGTCTCTTTCTTTTTGTTATCGTCATTCATCCAGAAACGGGCATCCTCGTTTCTGGCCATTGTTGGAGTCGATCCTTCTTTCCAATTGACTTCCCCAACAATAGTCATTATTTTTTCAATTTTATTAGCATCATTAATCGTTGTTTCATATCCATTCGCTTTTTGAATGATAACTTCGCTGGGCTTTTCTGCGGTACAACTCGTTAACGCAAGCAATATCACGAAGAAACATACCAACAACGAAAATTTTCGCATTTCCATTTAACTCCTTAAAATCAATTTATTTTAAGTTCCAACGGATTGTTGATTTCCACTTCGGAATAATTTTGTTGAGATGATTGATCACTTCCATGTGAAAAAGGAGGGATTAGAGCCGATCCACATTCACTACGACCCAAGAAATGATTGACGGAAAGAGAGACCGGGCAGATGAATGCCCGCTTCCCCATTATTTAATTTAATCCCGGCTCGAAGGCCGGGATTTTTTGACAGTTCTTTTTCAGTGATCTTAGCCTGTTAATCTGTGGTTGCTGCTATCTAGATTGGCAAGCGATTGCTTTGACATCTCCAATCTCTTTTGCACCCTTTTCCGGGTTTGCGGCCGAAGCGTTTTTAAGATCCATTCCAGGTACAACTCCCGCTTTTCCTTGTCAGTCAGATAATAGCGCTCTTTGGCCGTTTTACGGGCCCGTTTCGTTACTTCCTGCAGGGCAAGCGCCGCTGCTACGGAAATATTGAAACTTTGCACAAAGCCATACATGGGAATGTAGAATTTGCCGTCCGCCAAGTTGGCCGCTTCTTCCGAAATTCCCTTGTGCTCGTTGCCGAAAATGAGTACGGTGGGCCTGGAAAGGTCGATCTCCTCGACCGGAACCGCGCCATCCCCAAGATAAGTAGCGTAGATTTGATAACCCTCCGACTTCAGATCTTTCACCGCTGTTTGCAGGTCTGGCTTCTTTTTGATCGTTAGCCATTTATGGGCACCTTGGGTAATCTTCTTACTCGGTTCAAACGGTTGATTCCCGGTGACAACGGAGATATTCTGGATACCAAAGGCATCCGCAGTCCGCAGAACCGCTGCCTGGTTGTGTCCGTCATCAACAGCCTCAAGCAACACCGAGATATATCTTGTACGTTGATTCAACACCTGAAACAATCGCATCAACCGCTCAGGCCGAATCATTTCCAATATCCAGCGCTCTTTTTCCTGGACTATACCGGTTTCCAGCAGCATTTGTATACAATCGTTTTCTTTCATTAACTCTTGGAACCTGACTGTTGATACTCGCAACTTCTACCCCCCTCTCCCATATTGTTGATACTCTTTGCTGCTCGGATCGGGTTGAATAGAAGCTTTATTCACTGAAACTTTACTACAATTCCTTGGTTTGCGCAAATGACCTAGTTATTTCCTACCCTTATCCCGGGTGCGCCAATTGGGGAATCTGGAATCGCTCGCCTTGGGTTATCGTCGTCTGTGCTTGTCAGCTGATGGGTACCATGGTTGTCGATATATCGGTTCACGAATCCGGCTCATCCTGCCGGTCTTTTTTCTTTTTTGGGAGGAAACCGGACGGAAATGCGGAAATGTTCATACGATGATGCGGGGCAAGTTGTCGCGGGAAACAAATTACGGAGGGATTGTACAACCCATGCAATCCAAGGGATACATGTTGTTTTCCGGCACGTCCAACCCGAAACTGGCCGAGACTATCGCATCCTGTTTGAAGAAGCCATTGGGCAGTGTGCGGATCAACCGCTTCAAAAGCGGGGAAATCTACGTTCACTATGAAGAGAGCGTGCGCAATGCCGATTTGTATATCGTGCAGACCTTTTCCCATCCGGTCAACGACCATCTGATGGAACTCCTGATCATGGCGGATGCCGCCAGAAGGGCTTCTGCCCGTAGCGTCAATGCGGTGATTCCCTACTTCGGTTATGCCCGTCAGGAAAAGAAAGACGCACCCCGGGAGCCGATCACGGCCAAAGTGGTGGCCGATTTGTTGACGGTGGTCGGGATTGATCGCGTCATCACCATCGATTTGCACGCACCCGCCATCCAGGGATTTTTTCACACGCCCGTCGATCATCTTACCGCACTGGACCATATGACGGAATATCTCAAATCAAAGAACATCATGAAACCGGTGGTAGTCTCACCTGACGCGGGAAGGGCCAAAATGGCGGAAAAACTGGCCACGTATCTGGACGCCCCGTTCGCGATCATGATGAAGAAGCGACCGGCCCATCATGAGGCGGCGATCACGCATATTATCGGCGAAGTGAAGGGGCGAACCCCCATCGTCATCGAGGATATGATCGATACCGGCGGTACGATTGTGAGCGTCGTGGAGGGATTGCTTGCCAAAGGTGCCGAACCGTCGTACGTGTGTGCCACCCATCCTGTTTTTTCCGATTATGCGTGGGAACGGTTGGTCCATCCCGGCATCCGGGAAGTGCTCGTCACGGACACGCTGCCACTGCCGGAGGCGGTGTCCTCGCCCAAACTGAAAGTGTTGTCGATGGCGCCGTTGTTGGCGAAAGCAATCGATCTGATCGAACGGGGAGGGTCGATCAGCACATTGTTCCGCGGGGGAATGTAAACCTGTGTGAAATTGTGGTATAATCTTTCCAAAGTTGATCACCAAATACCGACCACCAGCTTGTAACAGGTGCTGGGTGGGGGGAAAATATGAAAAAACAAGAAGCAAAATGGCGAAACCAATCGAGAAAAGTCGTTCGGCTTCGCATGGATGCCGGATTTTTCTTTGAGCGAGCGGTTCGCTCGCTGGACAAGCAAAACTACCCCAAAGCATTGAAATATTTCCGTCTGGCAGTGGAGAAGGAACCGGACAACCCCATCAATCACTGCAATTTGGCGGGGATTTTATCCGAGATGGGGCGGTTTGAGGAATCCAATGAAGTGTTGGAAACCGTGCTGAACGAAATCGATCCGGAATTGCACGAGTGTTTTTTCTACATGGCGAATAATGCGGCCAACATGGACGATTTCGAGTTGGCCGAAGAATATTTGATCACCTATTTAGAGAAAGACCCCGACGGCGAATTTGCCGAAGAAGCGGAAGAAATGCTGCAGATGCTGGCTTACGAACTGGGGCGTCCTCCGCGACGTCCGGAGCGCGTGGATCGTCCAGAATGGTTCGTCAAGCACGATACGGCCCGCAAACATTTGGAAGAAGGGCGATTCGTTCTGGCCACCCAACTGCTGGAGGAACTGGTTGAAGCGCATCCCGACTTTTTGGCCGCACGTAACAATCTGGCATTGGCCTATTATTACACGGGGCAGTTTCAGCAGGCGGTGGACACCATTCATCAGGTGCTGGAGACGGATCCGGGCAATTTGCATGCATTATGCAACTTGGCTGTGCTGTATCAGCACCTGGGACGTGAACCGGAGCGGGACCGTTTGGTTGATGTCTTGAAAAAGCTCGTTCCCACGCATGTGGAGCATCTGTACAAACTAGCCACCACATTGGGCATTCTGGGCGAACACGAAGCAGCTTACGAAGCATTTCACCGTCTGCTTCTGATGGATAGTCAGCCGGAACCCAGCTTGTATCATTATCTTGCAGCCGCATCGATGAACACGGGTCGCTGGCGCAAGGCACAAAAGTACTGGAGTATCGCAGCCGAGATGGACCCTGATTCTCCCGTGCCCAAGTACTATCTGGGCTTGTTGAAGGAATCGCGTCTGGAACGGCAGGAGCTTCCGCTGATCAGCTACCATTATCAGTTGCCGTTTCACGAGCAGGCAAAGTCGTCGGAGGACCAGGCGAACCCCGTACCTGAGCAATTCCGTGTCAACCCCTTGGTCCGTTCGTCATTTTACTGGGCTCTTCAACACGGGGACAAGGAGACGAAACAGCAAATCCTGCAGTTGTTGGGCTGGATGGCGGATGAGGAAGTGGAGCAGATCCTGCGCCAGTTCCTGTTGAGTCCGGATCATGAGGATGAACTGAAGAAAACGGCCCTGATGATCTTGTATCAGATGGGGGCCAAAGGTCCTTACCATGTCCGGATGGGCGGTGCT
Organism: Polycladomyces subterraneus; assembly: GCF_030433435.1. Taxonomy (NCBI): domain Bacteria; kingdom Bacillati; phylum Bacillota; class Bacilli; order Caryophanales; family Thermoactinomycetaceae; genus Polycladomyces; species Polycladomyces subterraneus. The sequence continues at coordinate 104,357 of NZ_JANRHH010000037.1, read as the reverse complement.
GAACACGTCATTTCGGGAGAACAATTGGCCAAGCAAGCCAGTGAGATCCAAGTCTGGCGACAAGTGCTGGAATGCTGTTTTGGCCACATGAAAGGGTGTTATTCTGAGGCGTTGCTCCAAGACGCTCAGATCTTGTGGACCACCTTTTTGACGCAAAAACAGAAGGAGTTGCCCACCGTCAGAAAAGTGGAAGGCTGGGCGGCTGCCTTGGAATATGTGATTGCCAAGCTGCACGGACAAGGGCGGACACAAACAGAAGTGGCGGAAAAATACGGCGTGTCCCCGTCCACAGTCGGCAGACACGCTCGTCAGATGGAACAAACATGTGCACTGAGCCGCCATTTCAAGGAGATTTCCACCCGCTCAACCGAATAATCGGCATCTGGCGTTGACATCGTGAGGTTGTAAGGGGGAGAGTGCGATGGAAAAATTGAATCAGCAGTCGTTTGCACAGTTTATCGCATCAGGAAAAAAAGTGGTGGAGTTCAATGCCGGTTGGTGCGTGGACTGTAAACGCGTGGCACCTTTTTTGCCTGAGATCGAGAAAAAGTTCTCTTCCAACTTTCAGTTTGGCGAGATCGACGTGGATGAATCACGTTCCATCGCAGAACAATATAATGTAAGAGGGATTCCAACATTCATCGTGTTCGAGGACGGGCGGGAAACCGGCCGTCTGCCGAGCCGGGAGGCCAAAACTCAGGAACAGATTGAAACGTTTCTGGAGCAGATGGCCAAGTAAAGGGTAAAGAGTGTGGGCCGTTTCTCAGTTGAGCGGCTTTCAGGCGTGCCTGACAAATGGTGAAAAGAGACACGCCTTTGTGAAACAGTTCCCGCCGAGGCGGAGGAAACGCCAACAGGTGGGAACGTGTTTTAAATAGGCCCTGTTTTGGCTTTTTTCAAGTTATCGACGGCAGCAAAACGGGTATACAGGAGTTGGAAAGGTTCCATCTTACATCCCACCTTCGAATGTGGGATGTTTGCATGCGATTGTATAACCAGAGGGAGGATTGGCTGTGGTAGAAGAAAAGGTATACGACGTCGTGATCATCGGTGCCGGCCCTGCGGGCATGACAGCTGCAGTGTATGCTGCGCGTGCCAATTTGGACACCGTGATGATTGAGCGGGGGATCCCAGGGGGGCAGATGGCTAATACAGAGGATATCGAAAATTATCCGGGATTTGAGCATATATTAGGTCCGGACCTCTCCAACAAAATGTTGTCCCATGCCCAAAAATTCGGGGCCAAGTGCGAATACGGCGACGTGAAACGAGTGGAGGACGGTCACCCGTACAAAAAAGTGATCACTTCCAAGCAGACGTATCTGGCCAAAGCGGTGATTGTCGCCTCCGGTGCGGAACACCGGAAGTTGGGCGTACCGGGAGAAGATAAGTTGTCCGGGCGTGGTGTTTCCTACTGCGCAGTGTGTGACGGTGCGTTCTTCAAAAACCGGGAGCTCGTGGTGGTCGGTGGTGGGGATTCGGCCGTGGAAGAAGGCGTCTTTTTGACCAAATTCGCCAGCAAGGTGACGATCATTCACCGGCGCGACAAGCTTCGGGCGCAGAAGATCTTGCAGGAACGCGCATTCAAAAATGAAAAGGTAGACTTCATCTGGAACACCGTGGTGGAAGAGATTATCGGCGACGAAGTGGTCAAAGGCGTCAAGCTGAAAAATCGGGTAACCGGTGAAGTCTCCGAATTCTCCTGTGACGGGGTGTTCATCTATATCGGTATGGAACCGTTGTCCGCTTGTGTTCAGGATTTGGGGATTACCAATGAGGAAGGATACATCCTGACTGATGAACGGATGCGGACTCGCATTCCGGGCATCTTTGCAGCCGGAGATGTGCGAGAAAAAACGCTACGACAAGTTGTCACGGCTACGGGAGACGGTTCGATCGCCGCGATGGAGGCACAGCATTATATTGAAGAATTGAACGAACAATTGTAAAAGGAAGCATCGCATCAGACGGCGAGAAGCTAAAGACCATGACGGGAACTCTCCAGTGCGGATCACCGTTTCGATAATTGAGGGACATGTCAACGTCCAAACGGATCGAAGCAGTTGCGCATGAAATGGAGAGAAGGCGCATCTGGTGCAAGTTTTTTCGCCGCCGGGGCGCCTGTCCGGCGGTATTTTTATGTCCTGACTATCGACCGTATTTCCGCGACAGGGGAGAGCAACATGAAAAACGACGGATTCCTGTTTTCCAAAGAGATTGCGTCGTTGATCATTCCGAAAGAAAAAGTGGTGACGGTGGCGCCCGACTGGACATTGGAGCGGGCATTGTTGGTGTTGATGCGGCGCGGATACGCATCGGTACCGGTGATCAATGAAAACGGGGAAGTCGAGGGATTGATCAGTAAGACAAACATCTTGGACTTCATGATGTCCAAAGGAGATTTCAACTTCCAGATGCTCCCTCATCATCGTGTGTACGAAGCAATGAACAAGAATCACTCCGGAATCATGGCCAACTCCATTTTCTCTTTCGCTTTTGAAGTGCTGATCGATCGGCCCTACATTCCGATTATCGATATGAAAAACAAATTTATTGGTATCTTGACCCGGCGGGTATTAATGCAAAAGGTGACCGAGTATTTTCAGCAGGAGTTTTGGCAGGCGATGCAAGCGGACTCACATCCCGGAACAAAGCGGGAAGCGCGAGAATCCGATTCCATTTTGCCCCGAAGATGACGACCGGTTCGATTTTTCCACGCCCACAGGATATGACGAATCGTCTCAGCGGGGGTCATCCCCGCTTGTTTTCTTTTAAAAAAAATTTACACGTCAGGAATTAGAATGATATGCTAAAATCCAGAGGTGAAAGCGGATGCAACGTGTGGCCAATTGCATTTTGCGGGACCGGAACCGTGTGTTGTTGCTGCAAAAACCGCGACGCGGATGGTGGACCGCTCCTGGTGGCAAAGTGGAACCCGGCGAGACGCTGTTGGAAACCGTTCAACGTGAATTTGTCGAAGAGACTGGACTCACCCTGATCCAACCGCGTTTGCGCGGGGTATTTACGATGTGTGTGCGGGATGGGGATCAGTTGGTGCAGGAATGGATGATGTTTACTTTTTATGCGGATCGCTATACGGGTTCGTTGCTGCGGCACACAGAAGAAGGGATTTTGCGTTGGCATCCTGTGGAAACGATCAGCCGACTGCCGACAGCACCCGGGGATCGGTTTGTGTTCGGCCCGATCGCTTCCGGCCAGGACCTGCTGATTGGGCGTTTTACGTATACGCCGTCGGAGGAACTGATTGATTACACGTTTCACACCGGGGCAGAAAATGTGCTTGCTTGACCCGTTTTCTTCATTGGAGTATAGTCATAGCAAGTCGCAAGACCATTCAGACGAGGGGTATGGAGGAATGGAAGCACGTTACATCGGGATCGATTTGGGTGGTACAAGCGCCAAAATTGGTGTGGTCGACGGAGAAGGGAATTTGCTGAATCACACAGAGGTTCCAACGTTTGGAGAAGGGCCCGAACCGGTTCTGCAACGTGTGGTGGAGGCCGTGCATGAGGTGACGACCCAATCCGGAGCCTCATGGGACCAAATCGTCGGCATCGGCATGGGATTGCCGGGGTTTTTGGACCTGGAGCGGGGGGTGATCAAGCGGCTGACCAATTTACCGTGGGAAAACGTTCCCATCGTGAAACGATTGGAAACGCTTTGCAGGCGACCGGTTCGCATCGACAATGATGCCAATGTCGCTGCATTGGGCGAATCGTGGAGCGGTGCCGGAGCAGGAGTGGACGACATGGTGGCGATCACGCTGGGAACCGGCGTTGGCGGTGGTGTGATTGCGGGAGGCCGTTTGATCCATGGAATATCCAACGCTGCCGGGGAAATCGGTCATGTTTGCGTCGAGCCGGGGGGCGCGCGTTGTGGATGCGGTCAGTGCGGTTGTTTGGAAACGATTTCTTCAGCTACCGGCATTGTCCGACTGGCCAGAGAAGCGTTGGAAAAAGGGGAGTCCACCGTATTGGCTGAAACGGTCCAAACCGGAGAGCTGACCGCCCGAGATGTGTTTCAGGCGGCGGAGCGTGGCGATGCGGTTGCTTCCCGGGTGGTGCAGACGGCTGTCGATGCATTGGCGCGGGTGATGGCCATGATTACGGTTGTTCTGAACCCCGCGCGGTTTGTCATTGGAGGCGGGGTTGCCCAAGCGGGTGATACGCTGTTCCAACCGCTTAAGGATGCTTACCGGGCACATGCGTTACCGAGCGCGGCAGAGGGTGTGGAAATCGTGCCTGCGAAGCTGGGCAACAACGCAGGCATTATCGGTGCCGCTGGTTTGATCGCGAGACGAGAGAATCCGGCTTCCTCTTCCTATACGAGGTAGAAGCCGTTAGTGGGGTGATAACGATGGATGCAAAAAAGGAGATCAACCTGGTTGTCATCACCGGGATGTCCGGAGCGGGCAAAACGGTTGCCGTACAAAGCTTAGAGGATCTCGGCTTTTTTTGCATCGACAACTTGCCGCCTATATTGCTGCCCAAATTCGCAGAGTTGTTGGAGCAATCGAAAGGGAAACTGCGTCGGGTCGCGCTGGTGATCGATCTTCGCGGTCGGGATTTCTTTTCTTCACTGTTTGAGTCGTTGGATACGCTGGAAAAGCATCACGGCATTCATTATCATATCCTTTTTCTGGACGCCAGCGACCAGACATTGGTGCGACGGTACAAAGAGACGCGGCGGCGCCATCCGTTATCCCCCGACGGGACACCATTGGACGGCATCACACAGGAACGGAAGTTGTTGGAAGAAATCAAGGGGCGTGCACACCAGATCATTGACACCAGTTCGCTCAAACCGGCGGAGCTGAAAGAAAAGATCGCGTCCCGTTTCGGTTCGGTCGACACCAATCCGTTTTCGGTTACCTTCATGTCGTTCGGGTTTAAATACGGAATTCCAATCGACGCTGATTTGGTTTTTGATGTCCGTTTTCTCCCCAATCCCCACTATGTCGAATCGTTGCGTCCCCATACAGGAAGAGACCAGGATGTGTTTGACTACGTGATGAAGTGGGAGGAAACCAAGCAGTTTCTTGAGAAATTGGAAGACCTTCTGCACTTTCTCCTTCCTCATTACCACAGGGAAGGGAAAACCCAATTGGTGATCGGCATCGGTTGTACGGGAGGCAAACACCGTTCCGTTGCGATTTCCGAATATCTCTGCCAAAAGTTCCGGAAACAAGCGCATTGCCAAGTGATACATCGGGACATGGAGAAAGATAGGTGAGCGGTCGGGATGTCAGCGATGGTGAGGAGAAAAAGGAGGTATCGCCGCCTGCGCATCGTAGTCATCGGAGGGGGTACCGGGCTTCCCGTGATCTTACGCGGCCTCAAGAAATTCCCGGTAGACATCACGGCCATTGTGACGGTGGCGGACGATGGTGGAAGTTCCGGCCGTTTGCGCAACGACATGCAGATGCCGCCACCAGGGGATATCCGCAATGTATTGGTCGCACTGGCGGATACGGAACCCCTCTTGGAAAAGGTGTTGCAATATCGGTTTAAGAATGGGGAAGGACTTGCCGGCCACACGTTGGGCAATTTACTGATTGCCGCCATGAACGATTTGACGGGGGGATTCACCCGCGGGATCAAGGAATTGAGCCGAGTGCTCGCCGTGCGCGGTCGCGTGTTGCCTGCCAGTGAGCAGGACGTGGTGCTGATTGCGGAAATGATGGACGGCACCATCGTCCGGGGGGAGTCCCAGATTCCCAAAGCGGGCAAAACGATTCGGCGTGTCTTCTTGGATCCGCCAGACCCACAGCCGTTGGAAGAGGCATTGCACGCCATTGCCGAAGCAGATGGGATCGTAGTCGGACCGGGGAGTTTATATACCAGTATCCTGCCCAACCTGTTGGTCAAAGGAATGGCGGATGCGATTCGGGCATCGCAGGCGAAAAAAATCTACATCTGCAACGTCATGACCCAACCGGGGGAGACAGACGATTACACAGCGAGTGATCATATCGCCGCCATCCACCGGCACGTCGGCGAGAGATTCTTCGATGTGGCCATCGTCAACAATGAGTTGCCGCCGCCTTCCATCCAGAAGCAATACGCGGAAAAAGGGGCGATTCCTGTTTTGCCTGATACCGAACGCATCCGACAGCTCGGTTGTGAAGTGATCGCAGATAATTTATTATTGTACCGATCCGTGTTGCGTCACAACGCGAGCAGGATTAGCCGCCACATCATCCGGCTCTTGCGCGACCGGGTGTACCAGCGTCATGGTATGTGAAGGATGATGAATTATGTCTTTTACTTCAGCAACCAAAAAGGAATTGACCCGCATCGAATCGGACACCTGTTGCCGGCGGGCGGAACTGTCTGCATTGGCGCGCATGAATGGGGTGATGCAGATTGCCCGCCAGCGCATCGTGCTGGACATCACCACGGAAAACGCCGCCATCGCCCGGCGTACCTATGCGTTGATCAAGGACCTGTATCAACTGCAAGCCGAGGTGCTGGTCCGCAAAAAGGTGCGGTTGAAAAAAAATAATGTCTACCTCGTCCGTTTGTCTGTTCGAGCGAAGGAAATCCTGCGCGATTTGCGTATCCTAGGGGAAGGGTTTGAGCGGGTCAAAGGAATCGCGCCGGATCTGATCGAAAAAAACTGCTGCAAAAGGGCATATTTGCGAGGGGCATTTCTGGCCGGCGGATCAGTCAACAATCCGGACAGCGGTTCTTATCATCTGGAGATTATCTCCACATACCACGACCACAGTGAAGCCCTGTGCCGCCTGATGAACCGTTTTCGTTTGCATGCAAAAATCATCGAGCGGAAAAAGGGGTTTGTGGTCTACATCAAGGAAGGGGACAAAATCGGTGAGTTGCTCAACATTATCGGTGCTCACCAGTCTTTGCTCCGTTTTGAAGATGTCCGCATCATGAAAGATATGCGCAACTCGGTCAACCGACTGGTCAACTGCGAGACGGCCAACCTGAATAAAACCATCCAGGCGGCCATGAGGCAAATTGACAATATCCAGTTAATCGACCGGGAAATCGGATTGGATAACCTGCCGCATCGTTTGCGTGAGATCGCCGAAGTCCGGTTGCAACATCCCGACATTACGCTCACAGAACTGGGACAAATGCTGCCAGGCGGGAAAGTGAGCAAGTCGGCCGTCAATCATCGCTTGCGCAAACTGGACGAAATCGCGGAACGTCTCCGCCGCAAATCGGGCGGAGAATAACGGAAGAGGCTCGGGGGAAACCGCTTCAACCCATTTTAAAACCACCCACAAAAGGAGGAATATCCTATGGTTGAAAAAAAAGTAGTCGTTCAACTGCGGACCGGTCTGCATGCCCGGCCGGCTGCCATGTTTGTGCAGGAGGCCAACAAGTACACCTCGGATATTTTTGTGACCAAAGGCGATAAAAAGGTGAACGCCAAAAGCATCATGGGTATCATGAGTCTAGCGGTTGCTTCCGGAACCGAAATCACCATCTCCGCCGAAGGAGCTGACGCCGAGGAAGCGGTGAACGCATTGGCGGAGATCGTCAGCAAAGCGGATTGATCGATCCCCACACCTAATCGGTGTGGGGATTTTTTTGTGCCAGTTTTCAAATAAGACCAAATATTGGTATGATAGTAAAAAAGGGATAGGGTTGGCGGGAGGCGAAAAAGATGAGGGTGCCGACAGCAGGTTCGGTGGAGTCTATCAAAACTGAACCTTCGGTCTGGGGAGTGTTATGGGCGCCGGATCTGCAATGGGAGCGGATTCGGGTCAAGCCGGTCTTTGGTGGTGCACTTGCTGTGTTGGCATTGGCGGAGACTTTGTTCGGTGCGTTGACGGGGTCTCTCCTTAGTCACAATCCTGCTGTTGCCGCTTCACTGTTGCAGGCGGGTTTTCCTGAAGCATGGTTGAGCCCGTTTCTCGCGTTGTTGATCGGATTGTTCAGTTTGATCGGAATTGTGGTGAACGCTCTGATCGCCAGTAGCCTTACTTGGTTGATGATGAAAGGGTTGGGAGGACAAGGGACATTTCGCCAGCTCTTTTCCCTGCAGACACATCTGTTGGTTCTCATGGTGTTGCAAACCGCTGTCGGTGTCATCGGTCTCATGGTGACCGACGGTTGGTTGACGCAACCGCCCAGCAGCTTGGCCGCTTACATACCGGTGGAAGGTGGATGGTCCGGGCTTTTGATGACGCTGGATCTGTTCATGATCTGGCGGTTGCTGCTGTTGGCACGGGGGATGCGGATCATCTGCCGATTGTCAGTCGCCCGATCGTGGGTGGTTGCGGGTCTTCTGTTTCTACTCGATGTAATCGTCAATACGTTGTCCTCATCATGATCAACTTGATAACAGGAAGAGGAGCATGAGAAATGGAACAGTCCAGCGCCCGTTGGTGGACGGCAGCATTGATCATGCAGATGCTGATCGTGCTATATTGGGAAGTCACGGAGTCTGTGGATCTGTTCCCATTTAACGATGTGCGGAGGAATCATTGGCGGGATAGTGTAAGTGCCAGTTTGGCAAACGATGTTCCCAGGCTGCTGATCCTCGCCGTTTTCTGGTTTGCTCGTAATCAGTGGCAACGCAAATGGTATCGATTTTTCCTCTTTTCTGCCGGAGTGTATTATCTGGTTTTTCTCGGATTGCAGATCCGGGTGTGGTACCCGCGTTACCTATGGGGTGCTACCCCCGAGGAAGCGAAAGCATATGCAGAGAAATTCGTTCAAACGATCAAGCTCCTTCCGACGTACGGAAATCATTTGCCGCCGGATCTTCAACATCATGTACTGCAGTTGATGACGGTTGCCATTATCGTTGTCATGTTCGTGTTGGCGGGAAAATTGGGACGGACCGAATCGATAGTGAGAGAACAAACACACCGTATCGTCGGCTAGGATATAAAACCGAAGTGAAGTGGGTTCCATCATACATTGATGGAGCCCATTTTACGGTGGCACCGGATAAAAAACCGAAAAAGAGTTGCCAAAATGGACAAGGAAAACGAAAATGGAAAGGAAAGATGATTTGCCCGTAGAGATCGGGTAAAAGATAAAGGGAGGAATTCTCCCGAACGAAACGACATTGAAGAAAGCAAGATAGGAGTGGAATGGCATGCCTTCCCATCAACCCCAGGTGGAACCGTTTGTGATGGTGATATTCGGAGGAACGGGGGATCTTGCCAGACGCAAGCTATTTCCGGCTTTATATGGCCTTTTCCGAGATAAAAAGCTTCATGAACGATTCGCAGTGATCGGCGTAGGCCGCAGACCGATAACAATGGACGAATTTCGCGACACGGTGCGGAAGGCGATTGACGAGCATTCACGTTTGGAACGTGAAGAAGCGGGGTGGGCCGATTTTGTGGCTCGTTTTTATTACCAGCCGCTAAATGTGAAGGATGTTTCCGCCTATGCCCAACTTGGCGCATTGATGGAGCGGTTGGAAAATGAATGGAATTTGCCCGGCAATCGGTTGTTTTACTTGGCGATGGCTCCCGATCTGTTCGGCACCGTGTCCATGAATCTGAAAGTGTCGGGATTGACGGAGACGAACGGGTGGAAGCGGCTGATCATCGAGAAGCCGTTCGGACACGATTATGCGTCGGCCAAAGAATTGAACGATCAGATCCGGCAAACCTTTGCTGAGGAGGAAATCTACCGGATCGATCACTATTTGGGTAAAGAGATGATCCAAAACATCGAAGTGATCCGCTTTGCCAATTCCTTGTTCGAGCCGTTGTGGAACAACCGCTACATCGACAACATCCAGATTACCGCCAGTGAGACGGTCGGCGTGGAGGAGCGCGCCGCCTATTACGACAAGGCGGGAGCGCTTAGGGACATGGTGCAGAACCATATTCTCCAGATGATCATGATGGTGGCGATGGAGCCGCCCAGCCGGCTGGTACCGGAAGCGATACATGACGAGAAAGTGAAAGTGCTCCGTTCCTTGCGCCGCCTGGCGGAAGAAGAAGTGAATCAATACATGGTTCGCGGGCAGTATCAGGCGGGAGTTTTGGACGGGCGCGCTGTACCGGGTTACCGGGAGGAGGAGAACGTTGACCCTCATTCGCTTACTGAAACCTTTGTGGCCGGAGAATTGTATGTAGACAATTTCCGTTGGTCCGGTGTGCCGTTTTACATCCGTACAGGCAAACGAATGGCGCAAAAATCTACGGAGATCGTCATTCAGTTTAAAGAGATGCCCAAAAACCTGTATTTCAATAAAAATGGCGATCTCGGGCCCAACCTGCTCGTCATCAGCATCAACCCGGTTGAAGGGTTGCATTTTGTGTTGAACGCCAAAAAGCCGGGTGCCGACAACGAAGTGGTCCCCATCGCTATGGCGTTCTGCAACGATAGGGGCGGGTCGCCGGAAGCATACGAACGATTGATCGGTGATGCGATCGAAGGAGATAAGACATTCTTCACGCATTGGGATGAAGTCTCACTGGCATGGAAATTTGTCGATCCCATCCGGCGGGTGTGGGATCTGCAAGACGAGTCGACCTTGCACCCATACCGGGCCGGAACGTGGGGACCGGATGCGGCGCATCAGCTTTTGAGCAGAAGAGGCGCACATTGGTGGCCGTCCCGGATTCAGGGTACACTGCCCGTCGTGCAAGGGAATCGGGCTATCGAAATCGTCACGTGCAAGTAATCGGTGGAATTCTACGATGTCATGGGGAGGTCTTTATGTATAAGGTATACGACGTATCCGCACCGATCTATGAAGGAATGCCCGTTTACAAAAACAAACCGGAGAAACAACCGAAAATCCGTGTCGTCCAAGACTTTGATACTGGCAAAGTAAGGGAATCCCGAATCGATTTGGACGCACACACCGGGACTCACGTCGATTCACCGTTGCATATGGTGCCGGAAGGCGGCACGATGAAAACCATCCCGTTGGACCGTTTGGTCGGACCTTGTCGGGTGTTAGAATTGACGCACGTGGAAGGTGGCATCACGCGTGAGCATCTGGAGCCCTACGGTATCCGGCAAGGCGAGTTTGTGCTGTTCAAAACGCGCAACTCCCTGGAGGATGCCTTCAACTTCGAGTTTATTTTCCTGGCCGAAGACGGCGCCCAATATTTGGCTGAAATCGGTGTTCGCGGCGTCGGGATCGACGCTCTCGGAGTCGAACGTAGCCAACCCGGCCACCCCACGCATAAAACGCTGTTTGCGGCCGATATCATCATTGTCGAAGGGTTGCGCCTCGCTGAAGTGAACGAAGGCCAATATTTCATGGTGGCCGCTCCGATCAAGCTGGTCGACACCGAGGCGGCCCCGGCCCGGGTCTTGCTGTTGGAAGGTTTGTCGTGGTGAAAAAGGAGTTCGATTGGCAACATCCCGCATCGGATGCGGGATGTTTTTCTTTTTGTATCCCGTAGTATATTTGCGGAACTTTCAGGGTGTGGCGCACTCCGATTTTTCTTACTGCATAAGTTGAATCAGCGGGTGTTCATCTTGAGTACAATACTCAACTTTGTCAAGATTCACGGTGAATTGGAGGGAGATACCATGGACTTTATTTCTTGTTTACACCGTTCATTTCAGAATCTCCATCGTCCTGACGTATGGCGTCTTCGGCAAGTGATTGAGCAGTTGGGCTGCACACGGGAACGGATCTCCCCGTTGATCACAAAACCTCAACCGCCTTTGAGCTACGGAAGGAATGTCGTATTTCGATCAGATCAGTTCGAAGCGATCGTGATTCATCTGCCTCCTGGGACGGGAACCCCGATTCACGATCACGGGAACTCGATCGGTTGTGTCCGTGTGGTAGCGGGAACGTTGGAAAATAGGGTGTTTACGCTAAGTCCAGGCGTTTCCGAACCGGTGTTGTCTTCAACCGGATGCCATCTGCCGGGGGAATCTGTATTGATTGGGCCTGGATTGATTCATTCCATGCGCAATGCAGGAAAGGAACCGATGATCTCATTTCATGTGTATACCCCGCCGTTGGAAAACGCGAAGCAGTATTCGTGACTGGGTACGCTCGCCCTGATTCTCATCTCACTTATCCCCAGAGTATCCCTCAACGTACCAAAATCAAGCGGTGATTTTCCTCATATTTCAAAGTAAAATTAGGAATAATCCCATGATTGTCAATCGACATCGGAAAGAGGTGGATGAGGGTGGGTGCGCCTGTTATTCAGGAACATTCCATCAATAAAACGCGTTGGCCACTGTGGGTCGGGGTGGCTGTTTTGACCGTTGCTGTACTGATCGCGCTGGGGGTTGCAGTAAATGGATTTCTCAGCAACGCATCCTCGTTTTTGGAGATGGAGCCGGGAGTGAAGCTGGCCAACGAGGTGGATAACCAGACGCTAAAGACCCTGCGACAGCGTCACCTGTTGCAACAGGGGGAAGAGTTGATCGCGTATTATGATCGGTCATTAGATATGGACGGTTCGGAAATTGCCCTGCTGACCTCCAATCGTCTGGTGTATGACCAACATGGACGGATCACATCCGTGCCTCTCACGGAGATCCGGGATATCACTTTCGGTCAATATTCTGACATCGATGGCAAATGGCAACGCATCGAAGTGAAATATCAGGATTTTCACCGTATGAAGGTCGAATTTGCGCCATTGGAAGGCGGGGAGGTGTTTTACCGGGCACTGAAGGACGTGTGGCAGGCGAAAAAGATACAACCGGCATCTGATGGAAAAGGAGGGAACGGAGGACGATGAGTTGGACCGTGAACCCGATCGGCGTGGTTCGCTCCCCGATCAGTGAAGCTAAGGACGAGAAATGGGGAGGTGTGGAGTCGGACATCGAGCTGTTCTCCCCATTTAATTGGGGATTGAAGGGGTTGGAGGAATTCTCTCATCTGTTGGTGGTGTTTTGGCTTCACCAGGCCGACTTTCATCCTGAACGGGACCTGATTCGCCGTCCACAAGGAAGAGCAGACATGCCGGAGACGGGTATTTTTGCCCAGCGGGCTAAACATCGGCCCAATCCGATCGGGATCACTGCGGTCTCCATCGTAGAAGTGGGGGAAAACCGTGTTCGGGTACGCGGGTTGGATGCGATCGACGGGACGCCGGTGCTCGATCTGAAACCGTTCGTACCCGCTTTCGATCAGGTGGAGTGTGCCCGTATACCGGACTGGTTGGATCGGTTGATGAAGACATACTTTTGACGCGGTCAATGGAACAAACGGCCGATCATGGCCAACAGCATAAACAGGGCGACGACCATGCATAACCAGAATAATCTGCGTTCGTGTCGATCCCATTGGTTTTTCATGATGACCTCCAATCAATGTCGTTCCTTGTTATTTTGTTCTAGATTGTATCTGGTAAATCCGTGAGGGAGCAAATGCTTTCCCAGGTCAGCGACTTAACAAGCCCGGCCGAGGTCCCGGAGCGCAGGACTGAAATCACGGGCAACTTCCTCTGGGCGAAGCGTACTTTGCCCGCGTCCTGCGCACCGGGTCGGAGCGACCATTACCTACTTCCTTGCAGGGCGCAGGTGGAGCGATCCGGGAAAACAATTGGATGGTTTTCACCAGACACGACCTAAAAAGAAAAAAGCCTCCCGCAGGAGGTCTAAAAGGGAAAGTGGTTGTTTGTGGGCAAAGATCGGACACGCCCTATGGATTGAAGCGTTTATTTTGAGGAAGGCAAACTGGTGATCACGTGGTCGATCAGTCCGTATTCCTTCGCTTCCTCCGCCGTCATGAAGTAATCGCGGTCCGTGTCCTGCTCGATTTTTTCCAAGGGCTGGCCGGTACGTTCCGCCAGAATTTGATTGAGTCGATCCCGCATTTTCAAGATGCGTTTGGCGCGGATTTCGATATCGGTCGCTTGCCCTTCTGCTCCGCCCAGCGGTTGGTGAATCATCACTTCGCTGTTGGGCAAGGCATACCGTTTTCCTTTGGTGCCTGCCGCCAGCAGGAATGCCCCCATTGAAGCTGCCATCCCGATGCAGATTGTTTGGATGTCCGCTTTCACATACTGCATCGTGTCATAAATGGCCATGCCGGCAGTGATGGAGCCGCCCGGCGAGTTGATGTACAAATGGATATCCTTGTCCGGATCTTCGGCATCCAGGAACAACAGCTGGGCCACGACCAAGTTGGCCACTGCATCATTGATCGGACTACCCAGAAAGATGATCCGGTCTTTCAATAGCCGGGAGTAGATATCGTAGGAACGTTCGCCGCGGTTGGTTTGCTCAACAACAATCGGAATCAGGTTCATCCGTTGTTTCCTCCCTCGTCGGTATGTTTCTCATTTCCATCATACTCCAAAGATCAGAAAAGGTCAATAAAGGTCAAACAGTCCTGTTCGCGAACATAAAGAAAAAAGCAGCCGCATTCGGCTGCTTTTGTTTGGCGCGCCTACCAGGATTCGAACCTGGGCACCTGGTTCCGGAGACCAGCGCTCTATCCCCTGAGCTATAGGCGCATATGCGAATTCATCGAGTGACAGCTTACATTATATCGCAGGGTGTCGAATTTGACAAGCCCCCTGGATGAGTTCGCAATTTTCCAGCCTTAGCGGTGGATTTGGTTATTTCTCCATTTCTATTGAAAAAACGCAACTAGCTCGCGATATGTTACAATAAAAAGGAGAAATGACCGACACATGACAAAGGACGTGTTTGATGAATCCTAGAGCAGGCAAGCGGTGTCGGTGTATGAACCAAACACGAGTCGGATCCGACATCAATTTGTCGGTATGTGGCATATGATGTAACACGCGGAGGTGAGAATGAATGGCGCTGTCCATGGGTTACGGTTTGGTGCAGGAACAACGCATGAAATTGACGATGACGCCAGAGTTGCGCCAAGCGATTCAGATTCTGCAATACTCCGCGACCGACCTATTACATTATATCCAGGAACAACTGATTGAAAACCCGGTATTGGAAATCGACGAGACAGCAGAACGCGGTGACGCGGGGAAAAACGATTGGGACGTACAGGAGTTGCGTGCTTGGACACAGTATCTGAAACCGCGGACGGGAAGTGTGGAGCGCGAGGTAAAGGAAAATGAAGTGGACCCGATCGCTCGGATTGCCTCCCCGGAACATACGTTGACGGAGGTACTGGAAGCGCAGTTGCGGTATTTGGCGCTGTCACCGACGGAGCAGAAAGTGTGTACCTATCTGGTCGGCAATTTGGACGAAAATGGGTATCTGGATATATCTCCTGTTTATGTATGTAAGCGCTTTAATATCGATGAAGACACGATGGAGGCTTGCCTGCGGGTAATTCATTCGCTTGATCCCGCCGGGGTCGGAGCGCGTTCATTGGCCGAGTGTCTCCGTATCCAATTGGAACGAGATGAAGAACCAGACCCCATAGCACTGAAAATTGTAGAGGCCCATCTGCGGGATTTGGCGGAAGGTCGGATGAAAAAAATCGCACGCGCCCTTGATTGCGACATAGCCGTAGTCCAGCGTGCGGTGGACCGCATCAAACGCTGTAATCCCCGGCCCGGATTGGCCTATCATGTCGGTGAACCGCGGTATGTGGTTCCGGATGTCGTTGTTGAGCGGGTAGAAAATGAATATGTGGTGCTGGTCAATGACGGGTATGTGCCAAGGTTGACGGTAAGCAGGCATTATGAACAATTGCTTTACCAAGAAGATGACCGGAGCCGGCAGGCGACCCATTACCTGAAAAATTGGTTTCAATCAGCGCTGTGGTTGGTCAAAAGTATCGAACAGCGCCGACATACATTGGCCAGGGTCAGCAGCGTCATCGTCGACAAACAACGGGATTTTTTCGAGCGGGGTCTGGATTACCTCAAACCGCTCACTCTGAAGGAAATTGCGGATGAGCTGGGAATTCACGAGTCCACGGTGAGTCGGGCAACCCAGCACAAATACATGCAGACACCACGAGGATGTTTTCCATTCCGGTTTTTCTTTCCATCCGGTGTTTCCACCGATGCGGGAGGGAATACCTCTGCGGAAAGCGTGAAAAATAAAATCGAACGGTTGATTGCGCAGGAAGATAAACGTCAGCCGTTGTCCGATCAGAAAATCGCCGATCTCTTGAAGGCGGAAGGAGTCCGGATCTCGAGGAGAACGGTGGCGAAATACAGAGAAGAGATGGGGATATTGTCGTCCACCCTTCGGAAACGATACGAAAATTGAGGAATATAGGCCGTTTCGCCTTGTCAAACCCAGGTCGATTCGATACAATGAAGATGAACAGGCTGAAACCGGCCATGCTCTTTTTTTGCCGCGGATGGGACGCATTTTGCTACGAGGGACAAAAAATGTCCCAGGTGAGAAGATGGACCAACTGTTGCGGTTGCAGAAACAATTGTTGCCCGATTTGCTGGAAGTAATGCGTAAACGGTACGAAATCATGCGCCACATACAGTTGATGCAGCCGGTCGGACGCCGTTCGTTGGCGGTGGCACTGGATTCCACTGAACGAATCCTGCGCTCCGAAGTGGATTTTTTACGGTCGCAGGGATTGGTGCGCGTCGATTCGGTCGGCATGAGCCTGACAGAGCGGGGGGCGGATTTGTTGTCCGAGATGGAGCCGCTCATCAAAGATCTGTTTGGACTCACCGATTTGGAAGTGCGCCTGGCTCGTCGGCTCGGCCTGAAAAAGGTGGTCATCGTCCCGGGAGACGCGGACCAATCCGACTGGGTTAAAAAAGAAATGGGGCGCTCCGGTGCCCGGCTGTTGCGCCAGATGGCCCGGCCTGATCAAGTGGTAGCCGTTACCGGCGGGACGACGGTTGCGGCGGTGGCGGAGATGATGACGCCGACCCCGAGCCTGAAGTCTACGATGTTCGTCCCGGCACGCGGCGGATTGGGTGAGGCGGTCGAGTTGGAATCCAACTACATCGCTTCCCTGATGGCGAAAAAAACGGGCGGGGCGTACCGGCTGATGCATGTGCCCGACCAATTGAGCGACGAAGCGCGAGAGATGTTGCTCCGAGAACCGCATATTCAGGAAGTGATGGAGCTGCTGCGCAAAGCGCGAATTGTGGTGCACGGCATCGGTGAAGCGACGAAAATGGCGATCCGCAGAAAATCATCTCCGGACGAAGTGGCGCATATCCAGCACAGCGGCGCTGTGGGGGAAGCCTTCGGTTATTACCTCAACTCGAGCGGGGAGATTGTATCCCGGGTGCGCACGGTCGGTCTTCAGCTGGAGGATTTGGGCGGGATCGAATCGATCATCGCCATTGCGGGTGGCAGGAGCAAAGCACAAGCGATTGCGGCTGTGTGCCCGGCTGTGGGCAATGACGTCCTGATCACGGATGAAGCTGCCGCGCGCGCCATTCTGGAAGAAACCGAAGCGAGTGGAGAGGAACCATCCAACCAGAACGGTTCCTTTCAAAAACAACACTAAGCTTAGGAGGGTTAACTATGGGCAAAACAAAAATTGCGATCAACGGTTTCGGACGCATCGGACGGGCAGTGTTCCGGAATGCGCTGAATCATCCGGAGTTGGAAGTGGTGGCGGTCAATGACCTGACCGATGCCAAAACGCTCGCACACTTGCTGAAATATGACTCGGTTCACGGCAAAATGGACGTGTCCGTCGAAGTGACTGACGAAGGTTTCGTGGTGGACGGCAAAACCGTACGGGTGATCGCCGAGCGTGACCCGGCACAACTGCCTTGGGGCGAACTGGGTGTCGATCTCGTCGTTGAATCGACCGGTCGTTTCACCAAACGGGACGATGCGGCCAAACACCTGGAAGCTGGCGCGAAAAAAGTGATCATCTCTGCTCCGGCCAAAAACGAAGACCTGACCGTGGTGATGGGTGTCAACGAGGACAAATACGATCCGTCCGCTCATCAAGTGATCTCCAACGCTTCGTGCACGACCAACTGCTTGGCACCCGTGGTCAAAGTGCTGCATGAGCAGTTCGGCGTTCGTCGCGGCCTGATGACGACTGTGCACTCCTACACCAACGACCAACAAATTCTGGACCTGCCGCATAAAGACTTGCGCCGCGCACGTGCAGCGGGTATGTCGATCATTCCGACGACGACCGGTGCCGCTGTGGCCGTGGCCAAAGTATTGCCTGAGCTGGCCGGCAAATTGAACGGTTTCGCGATGCGCGTGCCGACGCCGAACGTTTCTGTGGTGGACTTTGTGGCTGAGCTGGAAAAAGAAGTAACTGTCGAAGGGGTGAATGAAGCTCTGCGTCAAGCGGCCGAAGGCAAACTGAAAGGTATCCTCGGATACTCCGACGAGCCGTTGGTATCCCGCGACTTCAACGGAGATACCCGCTCTTCGATCGTGGATGCTCTGTCCACCATGGTTCTGGAAGGCAACATGGTGAAAGTGGTCTCCTGGTACGACAACGAGTGGGGTTACTCCAACCGCGTGGTGGATCTGGCTGCGTATATTGCTAAGCGGGGGCTCTAAGACTAGAATATAGGTGAAAATCGGGGAAGAGGAGAGTGGGAGCGGTTTTCTCTCCTCTTTCTCATGCCAAGGAGGATTGGCCCAGATGAACAAAAAGACGATCCGAGACGTGGATGTACGTGGCAAACGCGTGTTTTGTCGAGTAGATTTCAATGTGCCGATGGAAGATGGGCGGATTACCGATGATACGCGGATTCGTGCGGCATTGCCGACGATTCGTTATTTGACGGAACAAGGAGCGAAAGTGATTCTCGCCAGCCACCTGGGCCGTCCCAAAGGGCGGGTAGTGGAAGAGCTGCGCTTGGCACCGGTAGCGAAACGGCTGGCCGAGTTGTTGGAAAAACCGGTCGATTATGTGGAGGAAACTGTCGGGGAAGAAGTGGAACGCCGGGTGGCAGCACTGAACGAAGGCGACGTGCTGCTGTTGGAGAACGTGCGCTTTGAACCGGGTGAAGAGAAAAACGATCCCGAATTGGCCCGCGCGTTTGCAAATCTGGCCGATCTGTTCGTCAACGACGCGTTCGGAGCAGCGCACCGGGCGCATGCGTCGACGGCCGGTATCGCCGAACACTTGCCCGCAGTGGCCGGCTTCCTGATGCAAAAAGAGCTGGAAACGCTGGGGCGTGCGTTGGAAGCCCCCGAGCGGCCGTTTACGGCGATCATCGGCGGGGCCAAAGTGCGGGACAAAATCGGTGTGATCGAAAACCTGTTGGAAAAAGTGGACAACCTGCTGATCGGCGGCGGTTTGTCCTATACGTTCGTCAAAGCGCAGGGATATGAAATCGGCAAATCCCTGCTGGAAGAGGACAAGCTGGAACTGGCCCGTTCCTTCATGGAAAAGGCAAAAGCCAAAGGAGTGCGCCTTCTGCTGCCGGTCGACGTGGTCGTGGCTGATCGGTTTGCCCCGGATGCTCGGGCGGAAACGGTGGCCATCGACTCGATTCCGGCAGACATGGAAGCGATGGATATCGGGCCGAAAACGCGGGAACTGTTTGCTGAAGTGGTGAAAAGCTCGCGGCTGGTCATTTGGAACGGTCCGATGGGTGTGTTTGAATTTGACCGATTTGCCCACGGTACTAATGCGGTGGCTCAAGTTTTGGTGGATTCCGAAGCGCTCACCATCGTTGGTGGAGGCGATTCGGCGGCGGCTATCGAGAAAGCTGGTCTGGCGGATCGTGTGAGCCACGTGTCCACCGGCGGTGGTGCGTCGTTAGAGATGATGGAAGGAAAAGCGCTGCCGGGAGTTGTCGCTTTGGACGACCGGGAATGATTGAAAGTTGCAGGTGGTTGACCAATCGACGTAAAGGTTCTCCCGGAAGATACTATTTGAGTCTGGATACGGCAACCTCAAGTTGAACCGATAAGGTGGTGTGACTGGTGCGCAAACCCGTAATCGCAGGCAACTGGAAAATGCACAAGACCAGCGCGGAAGCTCTTGCGTTTTTCCGCGCATTGAAAGCGTCCAAAGAAACGAAAGACGTGGAAACTGTCATCTGTGCGCCGTTCACGGCTTTGCCCGCTTTGGTGGAAGCGGCGAAGGACAGCGGTATTGGTATCGGTGCGCAAAACATGCACTGGGAAGAAAAGGGAGCGTTTACGGGTGAAATCAGCCCCGTGATGTTGAAGGACCTGGGGGTGCAGTACGTCATCCTCGGCCATTCGGAACGGCGGTCGTATTTCGCCGAGACGGACGAAACAGTGAACAAAAAAGTGCATGCCGCATTTGCTCATGAATTAATTCCGATCATTTGCGTCGGTGAAACGCTGGAGGAACGGGAAGCGGGGCAAACAAAACAGGTTGTGGGTCAACAGGTGGAAAAAGCGTTGGCTGGTCTCTCAAGCGAACAGGTGAAGCGCGTCATCATCGCTTACGAGCCGGTTTGGGCGATCGGATCGGGCAAGGCGTCCACGGCTGATGATGCGCAAGAAGTGATTGGATTCATCCGCAAGATGGTAGCCAACCAATACGATCAGCAAGTGGCAAACGAAGTGCGCATTCAATATGGCGGCAGCGTCAAACCAGACAATATCGGCGCATTCCTGGATCAGCCGGACATCGATGGTGCGCTGGTCGGCGGCGCCAGCCTGGAACCGGAGTCGTTTGACCGTCTGGTGACTGCGTCGGTACGGGGGGATCTCGCATGAGTCGACGCAAACCAGTCGCCCTCATCATTTTGGATGGCTTTGCCTTGCGCGACGAGGTGCATGGCAATGCCGTAGCGCAAGCGAACAAACCCAACTTCGACCGTTACTGGTCCACCTACCCGCATGCGACGCTTCGGGCGAGCGGAGAAGCCGTCGGTCTGCCTGACGGTCAGATGGGCAACTCCGAGGTAGGCCATCTGAATATCGGCGCCGGGCGAATCGTATACCAGGATTTGACGCGGATCACCAAAGCGATTCAAGACGGTTCCTTCTTTGAAAATGACGTGTTGCTCAACGCTGTTCGCCATGTAAAGGAAAAAGGTACGCAGTTGCACCTGTTGGGACTGCTTTCCGACGGGGGCGTCCATTCCCACATCAACCATCTGTTTGCTCTGCTGGAACTGGCCAAGCGGGAAGGCGTGGACAACGTCGTCGTGCACGCGTTTCTTGACGGACGCGATGTAGGACCGGATACCGGCGTCACTTACCTGAAACAGCTGCAGGATGTAATCGCGGAAAAAGGAGTGGGCCGCATCGCCACGGTGCAAGGGCGTTATTACGCCATGGATCGGGACAAACGGTGGGATCGAGTGGAGAAATCCTACCGTGCGATGGTGTACGGGGAAGGACCGACCCATACCGATCCAGTGGCCGCTGTGGAGCGGTCGTATCAGGAAGAGATCTACGACGAGTTCGTCGTTCCGACCGTGATCACGGACCAAGACGGTAACCCGGTAGCTCGGGTGCAGGACGGCGATGCCATGATCTTCTTCAACTTCCGACCCGATCGCGCGATCCAGCTGTCGCAAGCGTTCACCCGCGACGACTTCGACGGATTCGACCGGGGAGAAGGCCGACCGAACGGATTGCACTATGTGTGCATGACCCACTACAGCGAGACGGTCAATGGCGAAGTCGCTTTCCCCACGGTGGATTTGACGCGGACATTTGGCGAAGTGGTGGCCGAACACGGATTGAAACAACTGCGGATCGCGGAAACGGAGAAATACCCGCACGTCACCTTCTTCTTCAGCGGGGGCCGGGAAGAGCCGTTCCCGGGAGAAGATCGAATCCTGATCCATTCACCCAAAGTGGCCACTTATGACCTGAAGCCGGAGATGAGTGCCTACGAGGTGACCGATGCCTTGGTCAAAGAGATCGAGGCCGGTAAACACGATGCCATCATCCTCAACTTCGCTAACCCGGACATGGTGGGTCACTCGGGCAAATTGGAGCCGACGATCCGCGCGGTGGAGGCCGTGGATGAATGCCTGGGCCGCGTGGTCGAGGCGGTATTGGCCCAAGGGGGTGTGGCCGTCATCACGGCGGACCATGGCAATGCCGATATGGTGCTCACGGCCGATAACCGACCGGTGACGTCCCATACCACCAACCCGGTACCGTTTATCGTCACCGACAAAAACGTGAAACTGCGCGAAGAGGGGATTTTGGCGGATATCGCGCCGACCTTGCTGCATCTGTTGGGCATCGAACAGCCGGAGGAAATGACCGGACGCTCGATGATTGAATCATAAAGTCAATGCAACAATTCAAGGAGGCAGACGAATCATGACGAGAATCGTGGACGTATACGCACGGGAAGTGCTGGACTCTCGAGGCAATCCGACTGTTGAAGTGGAAGTGGTGCTGGAATCGGGCGATGTGGGCCGTGCGATTGTTCCGTCCGGTGCATCCACCGGTGCTTATGAGGCCGTGGAATTGCGTGACGGTGACAAAGAGCGCTATCTCGGCAAAGGCGTCCTGAAAGCTGTGCAACACGTGAACGAAATCATCGCCCCCGAGCTGGAAGGTTGGGACGCTACCGACCAAGTGGGCATCGACAAACACCTGATCGAGCTGGACGGTACGCCTAACAAGGGGAAACTGGGTGCCAACGCCATCCTGGGCGTCTCCATGGCCGTGGCGCGTGCGGCTGCAGAAGCACTTGGCGTTCCGTTGTACAACTACCTGGGTGGATTCAACGCCAAAACTCTGCCCGTGCCGATGATGAACATCCTGAACGGCGGAAAACATGCTGACAACAACGTGGACATTCAAGAGTTCATGATCATGCCGGTGGGAGCGCCCTCCTTCCATGAAGGTTTGCGCATGGGAGCAGAAATCTTCCATAACCTGAAGGCTGTATTGAAAGAGAAAGGCCTCGCCACTTCCGTCGGGGATGAAGGCGGCTTCGCGCCCAACCTGTCCTCCAACGAGGAAGCATTGCAAACCATCGTGGCTGCGATCGAACGGGCCGGATATAAGCCGGGTGAAGATGTCCTGCTCGCACTCGATGTGGCGGCGACCGAGCTGTACAAAGATGGCCAATATCATTTGGCAGGAGAAGGCGTCACCCGCTCCTCCGAGGAAATGATCGCCTTCTATGAAGAACTGGTTTCCAAATACCCGGTTGTCTCCATCGAAGACGGCTTGTCCGAAGACGATTGGGACGGCTGGAAACAGCTGACCGAACGTCTGGGTGGCAAAGTCCAGCTGGTGGGCGACGATCTGTTCGTCACCAACACCGAGCGCCTGTCCCAAGGTATTCAAAAAGGCGTGGGCAACTCCATCCTGATCAAAGTGAACCAAATCGGCACCCTGACTGAAACGTTCGATGCCATCGAAATGGCGAAACGTGCCGGTTACACCGCGGTTATTTCCCACCGCTCCGGTGAGTCGGAGGACACCACCATCGCTGACATCGCCGTGGCGACCGGCGCGGGTCAAATCAAAACGGGTGCACCGTCGCGTACTGACCGCGTGGCCAAATACAACCAGCTCCTGCGCATCGAAGACGAGCTGGCTGAAACAGCACAATATCCGGGTAAAACCGCGTTCTACAACCTGCGCGGATAATAGCGTTGTTTCACCTGCCGCCGGCACTGACGCCGGCGGTTTTTGCTGCCGAAGGTTGGATCATCATCTGTATGTTTCCTTTCTCTGGGTATGTTATAAAGAGCGAGCGGGAAAACCCAGCCCTTCAGGGGTTGGGATGAAAGCGAGTTTTCTTTGTTTTGTTTGTGACTTCTTCGTTGTTTTTCGACGGATCTCCAGAGAGGTTTTCACCGCTCCCAGAGCCGTACCCACGATTGACACCACCATCAAGACAGTCCTCGATGTTTCCGCGGATACACCATCACCTCCTTTCAAACGAAAGTGACGGCGCCCCCGCCCCTAGCCTCCGCAAGCTCTTTCATCCTACTCATTTTTCATCCTGTAGGGATATAGCTTCATCCCTTTCTCCTTCCACCGTGAGAAATGCCAGTGTCTTTTTCTCCCACTTCCCTTTATTGAAAACACGCCTCCGATGTGGTACAGTATCCCCAGTGAGATTCGGGAGGTAGATTGGTTTGGAAATCGCAGCAAAGATTTTGTTGGCGATCGTGAGTATCGCATTGATCATCGTCGTTCTGCTTCAATCCGGAAAAAGCCCGGGCCTCTCCGGTGCGATTGGCGGTGGAGCGGAGCAACTGTTGGGTAAAACGAAAGCGCGCGGCATCGATTCACTTCTCAACAAAATCACCGTGGTGCTGGCGACGTTGTTCATCATACTCACTTTGTTGGTTGGATATTTTGTGAAATAACGCCAAACATGATTCCCATCCAATGCGGGAACGATAGCAGTAACGGATCAACAGCGGGTATTTCCCGGCTGTTTTTCTTTTGAAGCCGCAAGAAGGAGCGTATAACGGTGGAAGGGTTTTTGCTGATCCATGGTTACGCCGGTACGCCGTATGACGTCCAACCTGTACTCGATCGTTTGCAGGAGTTGAACTTGCCGGTGTCCGCTCCACTTCTGGCCGGACACGGCGGTACGCGAAAAGAAATGCGATCGTCCTCTTGGCAGGACTGGATTCGAAGTGCCGAAGAGGCGTTGATCCAGCTTCGACGAGAGTGCGATCCTGTCCATCTGGTTGGTTTTTCAATGGGAAGCCTCATTGCCATCGATCTGGCAGTGCGTTATTCCGTCGGCAAGATGGCGTTGCTCAGCCCGGCAGTCTATTCGATTAACGCACCGGAAATCGTTCGCGGCATGGCGGATACGTTGAAAAGCCCGTTTGACAAACGCGTTCGAGCCTTGCCGCTCAAAGTCTATATGAGGCGCACCATGCGCTCTTCGTTTCGCTCCTTCGCCCAGTTTTTCCAACTGGTGGAACACGTCCGTCCCAAATTTGGCGATGTTCGTGTCCCTACACTGATCATTCAAGGAAAACGTGACGATGTGGTCAAACCCAAAGGTGCGATCCATCTCTACCATCAAATCGGTTCAACCGAGAAGAAGCTGGTGCTATTGCCACAATCCCGGCACCTGATCTGTCATGATTGTGAAGTGGTGGAGATGATGCGGGAAATTGAAACTTTTTTCGGCCTGCCCATACGAAACCCTGAGCCGGTACAAGAACAAGCCTCTTTTTGAAAGGGGTTGTCAAACCGGCGGCAAGGTTGTACAATATAGTCTTGTCTGGTGGTGATAGCGGAGGGGAACCACCCGTTCCCATTCCGAACACGGAAGTTAAGCCCTCCAGCGCCGATGGTACTTGGGGCGGGAGCCCCTGGGAGAGTAGGACGCTGCCAGGCAGGTGAGGCGGTTCGCTGATAGGCGAGCCGCCTGTTTTTTTTTTTTTTTTGCAAAATCCGGGTTTGAATTTGGCCAGATACACTACAAATCAAACTAAAAATCCCTGTTCTTGGATAAACCCTCTTGCGTTATTCGCGACATAGATTTATATTGGTACCTGGCTTCATTCATCATTATCGCAAACGGTGGTCAAATTGATCGATACGATACTTGAATTGCATCAAGAAGTGGCTCTCGAAGAGATTCGGGAGAGGATCAGGCAATGCATCTGTATGGAGCTGCTTGTCGCTTTGTTGGAAAATGACAAGCCGCTGACCAAACCGATGCACACCGGATGGATTTTTGCGCAATTTATGGATGCGGTAATCCAAACCATCCGGGATGATCTCACAGCGATGAAAGAGAATTTGCAATCCAACGGTGTGGAAATGATTTCATTGACACAGGACGCGTTTGGTCGCACCGTTAAATTTGCGGTCGGTGGCCAAGTCTATGAAGAGCGTTATCTTAACGAATCTATCCGTGTGGAATGCGACGAATTGCTTCGGATGATCCTGGGGCTGAAATGACGCCTGTAAAAAAGCCCGTTCCTGGTTGGGCAACGGCCTTTCGACGATTTTTCACGCAATGCTATTCGGGTTTACCGACATCGGTGGTGGTGTGCGGTATGATGTACCGCATCCGCAGATGTGATGGAAACCGCCTCCCGCTTCCTCCCCCTCATTTTCCGCTCTCGATACTTCCAGGATATCCCTTGAATCATTTTGCTTCTCAACAAGAATCAATAACAGCTTGAACCGTAGGTAGTATATCTGTGTCAGGTTTGCTTGTGGTATCGTAAGGTTATCCGAATATCTTCAGCAAGGCAGGGAATGAATGAAAATAAGAAAGCGGGAGGTTAGCCGAATGAAAATCGTCCGTCGTTCTCCGGACCCGTTTTTTTATGAAGGTGGGGAGATCGGCGTATTGCTGATTCACGGATTTACCGGAACCCCGTCTGAACTGCGCCCAATGGGGGAATATCTTAAAGAGCGGGGATACACGGTGCATGCGCCACTATTGGCCGGGCACGGCACGTCGCCGGAGGAGATGGCTTGCACGACGTGGGAGGATTGGTGGAACAGCACCGTAGAAGCGTATCGGCGTTTGCGGGAATCGGGTGTTCGTCGTGTGTTTGCCGCAGGTTTGTCGATGGGTGGTTCACTGGTGCTCAACCTGGCACGACAATATCCACTCGACGGTGTGATCGCGATGTGTGCACCCGTTTACCTCAAGGATAAGCGAGTCCATGCCGTCAATCTGATTCGCTGGGTGATGCCGTATCAGATCCGGCGTGGAACCAAACCGGCGCACATCGAGGAACACTTGGTCCCTTACGATCGAACGCCGCTCAAATGCGTTTCCAGCCTGCAGCGACTGATCCGCCACGTACGAAGCCATCTGCATGAAATCCGGGTGCCGGCCCTTGTCGTACAGGCGGAACTGGATGAAACGGTGGACCCTCGAAGTGCACATTATATATACGAAAAGATCGGTTCTACTGTCAAACACCTGAAATGGTACAACAAGTCGTCCCACATCATCACACTTGACCGGGAACGGGAGCAATTGTTTGCTGATGTGGATGCATTTATGCAAGAAGTGGACCAATCAATATCCACAAGGGAGAGCGGAAAGGGGTCTTGATATGATCGAAGAACAAGAGATTTTGACGTTTATGAGAAAAAAAGCGTACAAACCGCTGACATTCATGGAATTGGTCGAAGCATTTGCGATCGATGAG
Organism: Polycladomyces subterraneus; assembly: GCF_030433435.1. Taxonomy (NCBI): domain Bacteria; kingdom Bacillati; phylum Bacillota; class Bacilli; order Caryophanales; family Thermoactinomycetaceae; genus Polycladomyces; species Polycladomyces subterraneus. The sequence goes on along the minus strand of NZ_JANRHH010000037.1, from coordinate 77,494 downwards.
GAAGAGATCGAGGCATTTCGATCTTTGATCGACCGTATGGAACAAGAAGGCAGAATCGTACAGACCAGGTCTCAGCGGTTTGGGGTGCCCGAGCGATTCAATCTCGTGCGCGGAATACTGCAGGGACATCCCAAAGGGTTTGGTTTCGTCGTGCAGGACCGGCCTAACGCACCGGACATCTACGTTCATCCCAACGACATGAACGGGGCGATGGACGGCGATACGGTGCTCGTTCGCCTACAGGGGAAACAAGCACGGAACATGCGGCCTGAAGGGGAAATTGTCCGTATTTTGAAACGGGGTCGCACTGTCGTGGTGGGAACGTTCACCAGCCCGTCCTCACACTTCGGGTTCGTCATTCCTGACGACAAACGCCTGCCGACAGACATATTTATTTCCCCGGAGGCACGAAATGGTGCCAAACAAGGGGACAAAGTGGTTGTCGAGCTGCATCACATTCCCGACAGCCGTTTCACAGCAGAGGGTGTCGTCACGGAAGTGCTGGGTCACAAAGATGATCCGGGTGTCGATATCCTCTCCATCATTCGCAAATACCAACTGCCCGAGGCTTTCCCTGAAGAAGTGCTGGCCGAAGCCGAACAAATCCCCACCGAGATCGATCCGGCGGAAATCGAGGGACGGCGGGATCTGCGAGACCGTACGATGGTTACCATCGATGGGGAAGACGCCAAGGACTTGGACGATGCGGTGTCTGTGGAGCGCCTGCCCAACGGCAATATCCTCCTCGGCGTCCATATCGCCGATGTCAGCTATTATGTGAAAGAAGGGAGTGCGCTGGATCGGGAAGCCTATGCCCGGGGCAACAGCGTCTATCTCGTGGACCGGGTGATCCCCATGTTGCCACAGCGGCTGTCCAATGGCATCTGCAGTCTCAACCCGCAGGTGGACCGTCTAACACTCACCTGCGATATGGAAATCGACCCGAATGGCAATGTTGTCAGCCACGATATCTATCCCAGCGTCATCCGTACGAATGAACGGATGACCTATACTGCCGTCAAACGCATCCTGGAGGACGAAGATCCCGAGCTGATCGCGCGTTATGAGCCATTGGTGGACGATTTCCGCTTGATGGCGGATCTGGCCCGTACATTGCGGAAAAAGCGTCTCAAACGGGGAGCCATTGATTTCAATTTCACGGAAGCCAAAATCAAGGTAGACGAAAACGGAAAACCGGTTGAAATTGTGAAACGGCCGCGCACGATTGCCGAGCAGTTGATCGAGGAATTCATGCTTTGCGCCAACGAAACGGTGGCGGAGCATTTCGCCTGGGCGGATATCCCGTTTTTGTACCGGATTCACGAAAATCCGGATACGGAAAAACTGCAGGCGTTTTACGAGTTCATCACCCATTTCGGTTACAGTGTCAAAGGGCGGGCGGATAAAGTGAAACCCCGCGCGCTCCAGGAGTTGTTGGAGAAAATCAGCGGCAAACCTGAGGAAACACTGATCAGCACCGTCCTGCTCCGTTCGATGAAGCAGGCGCGTTATGCTGCGGAATGCACGGGCCACTTCGGGTTGGCGGCAACGTTTTACTGCCACTTCACCTCACCGATCCGGAGGTATCCCGATCTGGTCATTCACCGCATCATCCGAGAAGTATTGGCCAATGGGACGTTGTCCCCTGAACGGATGAACCAGTTGAAAGAAAAACTGCCGGATATTGCCCAGCAATGCTCGGTTCGTGAGCGCATCGCCGTTGAAGCGGAGCGGGAGACGGACGATCTGAAAAAAGCCGAGTTTATGCTGGACAAAATAGGACAGGAGTTTGATGGTATCATCAGTGGCGTCACCTCGTTTGGTATTTTTGTCGAATTGGACAACACCGTCGAAGGACTGGTGCACATCAGCTACATGACAGACGACTATTATCACTACGATGAAAATGCCTATTGCCTGATCGGGGAGCGCACGGGGAACATTTTCCGCATTGGGGACCGGGTTCGCGTTCGAGTGGCCGGTGTAAACATCGACGAGCACAAGGTGGACTTCGAGCTGGTACCGGAATGGGAAGAGGGCGGACTGTTCCAGCGAAGCCCTAAGCGAAAAAATGGCAGGAAAGAGACGGATTCGGAGTCGAGAATGCGCAAGGGAAAAAAGAAAAAGAAAGCCAAAAAAGCGGAAAAACAGGCGAAGGGGAAAAAGAAGAAGTCCTGAAATGGTCGTTTCTGGTTGAGTGACATGACCCTGATACGGACGAAACAACCGACCGGAATAACGGAGAGCGCCTCCTCGTTGTTCCGGTCGGTTAGGGGGATGCTTTGAGCCTCTCGCGTTTGAAAAAGAGTTGACGAGTCATCCGATTGGTTGTTACAATGATAATTGCTACTTTTTCATGCGCGCAGGGGGGGTGAGCACAATGCCGAAAAAAGGTACTAAAGTGATTGCACGCAACAAGAAGGCGACGCATGACTACCACATCGAGGAGACACTGGAAGCAGGCATTGTCCTCACCGGTACTGAGATCAAGTCGATCCGACAGGGCCGGGTCAACCTGAAGGACAGCTACGCGCGCATCAAAGACGGAGAAGTATACGTGGTCAACATGCATATCAGCCCGTATGAGCAGGGCAATCGCTTCAACCACGACCCGACCCGGGAACGCAAATTGCTCCTGCACAAGCAGGAAATCAATAAACTGATCGGCCTTACGCAACAAAAAGGGTATACCTTGGTACCGTTGGATGTTCATTTGCGTAATGGTTTCGCCAAAGTGGAGTTGGCGTTGGCCAAAGGGAAGAAACTGTACGACAAACGCGCCGCTATTGCCAAACGCGACGCTGAGCGCGAAATTCAGCGGCAATTGAAGGAACGTATTCGGGGCTGAACAAAAAAATTGTTTCGAAATCAAAATTCCCTCTTTACAAAGGGTGAAATCGGTGATAATATAAATAACTGTCGAGGCCATAGAAGCTTGGCCGAAACAGTGCAGACTCGTCAGAATCCTGGGGGCGTTTTGGGATTCGACGGGGATAGATCGAGCGTTAGCTGCGAGCCGAGGGGTTGCGTCCTTCGTAAAAAACGCAAGGCCAAATGTAACTGGCAAACAAGAAAACTACGCTCTGGCTGCTTAATTCCAGCCAGGATCCACTTCACCATCGCCCGTGTGGTGAAGCTGGGTCTCAACTTCAGCGGGCTAGCTAACCGGAGTCGTCACCGGCCGGTTGGCGAAACTGAGGTGACTGGTCCGTAGGAACGCCTGTCACTGGGCAGTCCGACGGACAAGATCCCAATACAGTGACTACGCTCGTAGACGCTGACGCGGCGATATCTTCGGACAGCGGTTCGACTCCGCTCGCCTCCACCAAATGCATATGCTGATGTAGCTCAGTTGGTAGAGCACTTCACTCGTAATGAAGGGGTCGGGGGTTCGAGTCCCTCCATCAGCACCACTTCTTTTGAAAGAGGAACAGGCTACACCTGTTCTTCTTTTTAGTTGTATCAATTTAAAAACAATGTCTGATTGCTGTCTTGGACTTTTTTTATAGGCATCATTGGAAAAGATTTCTTGCACCATAACTTTTCGTTCGTCAATAAGGCGCGCCCAAACAAGCCCTTGGGTGGGCTTTTTTAGTTATGGAAGGTATTTAAGGTTACAACGTTAATTGATTTTTTGATAGTACGATTCCAATATCCACCTAACAATCTACTGTGCCCAGATTGGGAATATACAGGAGACTCTGGAGTTAGTAGCAGGTTTCGAAAATCTGAAATGTGACAAATTGTCCCAGTCCTGACCATTCAGCGTTATCACCCGATCTCCGGTATTGAGAGTTTCAATACCCCCAACTTCAACTGTGTTGCCCAAAAACTGCACCTGTACATCTACAAAAATCCCACCAGTTCCAGGTAAGGACAACAAACCACGACCCCTGTAAAAATAAGAATATAGCCTATTTTGGGTCAATAACCCAAAATTCTGTTGATTATAGACATGAGACTAGACCTGGGAAGCCACTGCTACATAAACTATAGAGCCATTGGAGGGAGCAAAGTAAGGGGGTTTTTGCGATTAAAATTCAGTGGATGCCGGAAAAAGAAGCGATCGTTTATCTGTCTCGTACATTTGCGGAAGAACACGATCTTGACGTTTCTGCCATCACGGTTCACTTCGGAGCGTGGAAAAGGGAAGTGAAGCTTTCGATCGATCCCGACCTGCCGCCGGATCAGATCGGATTGGCCGACGGGATGATGAAAAATTTGACCGTACCTAGCCACCTTCCCTATGACGTCCGCATCGATGAAAACGGTCTGCACATCGGACCTGTGATCGGTTTCATCGTTTCCCAGAGCAGGGAGTGGATCACACCCGAGAAATTAAACCACCATATTCAGCGTCTCTCCGACTATGAGAACATCCGGGGATTGATTTTCCTCTGCACCGTCGACGAGATCGACCTGGAGACCCGGACCATTAGAGGTTATTACTATGATCCGGACGGGCCGGATGGACCCCAGTGGGTAAAAGGCAGGTTTCCCTACCCAGGGGCGTTTTACAAACGAATCCGGATAGACCAACAGGTCTATGACGATTTGACCAAGGTAATCAGTCCGGATCGGGTATTCAACCGTAACTATTTTTACAAACTCCGATTTTGGAATATCATGAGCCGGATCCCGGACGTCAGGGAGCATCTTCCCTACACGGAAGAACTGGCCGATATCCGGCAATTGGATTGGTTCCTCGGGGAATACGGGAGCGTTTTTTTGAAACCTTCCCGTGGCTTACATGGGCGTGGTATCGTACACGTCGAAAAAAAGAGAGATCGGTACCGGATCAGCTTCAGGGAGGGGAAGACAGCTTCTATACTTACGAAGAGACAGGTGGTCGATCTGTTGAACCAGCTGAAAGATCGGAAAACCTATCTGATCCAGCAGGCGGTTCAAATGAAATACGGAAAAAGCCCCGTCGACTTCCGTGTGTACATGCAAAAAGACAGCCAGCAACAATGGACCTGTAAAGGGATGGTCGCTCGGATTGCCAAAGTAGGTAGTATCGTCACCAACCTAAGATACTTGGACCGGTTGATGTACCCTGACGAGGCCATCCAGAAAGTTTACCAGCTCAACCACGATGAAGCGAAAAGCCTCGAAAGGCATATTCACGAGGTTTGCTGTAACGTCTGCAATACCCTGGACCGTTTGTCCGTGGGATTATATGGGGACGTGGCGATCGACCTGACAGTTGATAGAAACAGAAAAGTCTGGATCCTGGAGGTCAACAAAAAATACGGTTGCAAATTCCTAGAACTGTTGGGCGACACCCAACTCCTCCGCGAAATTTTGACCGGCCCCCTCAAATACGCCAAGGCCCTTGCCGGTTTCCCGGACGGAGTAGATTTCTTGGAAGATCGTTCAATGTCAGTAAAAGCGGTTTCGGGCCAAGATAGTCGGATGCTGGACCAGATTCTTGCTCCTGAGTCCGACAATTCAGCAGAAGACCCCGCCATTGCTGACAAAGGGAAAGACGATCTGTCTGTTGAACCATCTGCAAATCTGGAGAAGCCATCTGATTTAGCAAGTGAAAAAAAACAGCCAGCATCAGTGGATCTCCAAAAGGGGGATCCCCCGAATACTAAACCTCGACCGGTTGCTGCGCGCAGTGGCAATCCGCTTTCGAACCGACCGCGACGAAGTGAAGAGTCTCGAGCCGTAAATCCGTTACGACATTTACGACGGTCTGGGTCCACTGTTCGGGGTATGGGTGTACGCGCCGCAATGCGTCTGCATAGGGGAGATTGTACGAATAGCCAAAGAATGCAGTCTTGTCATCAACCCGATAAACCTCGACCGGTTGCTTTAGGCAGTGGCGGTCCTCTTTCTGGCCAACCGCGACGAAGCGAAAAGACTCAAAGCGTAAATTCACAGAGTACTTTACGACATAATCAAAACCCTGCACCCCCGCTGATTATCCATGAGTCTGTATGGGCACCAGGTGGTCGATCAGGTTATTGATCAGCACGAATCTTGGCGATGAAATGCGACTTCCTTTTTCCAGGAGTTTTGCTTATAAAGAACACCCGAAGGTCGTTCCTTGCGGTTGGAGGATGAATGGCAGAGCACTTCACTCGTAATGAAGAGAGGTCAGCACCAAGAAAACCATCTTACCGATCAGGGGGATGGTTGTTTTTTTATACTCAATGACTTGAATAATAGACAACACAATATGGGGCAGGTGCAATTTACTTTTCTTACATAATTAAACAATCAGTTGAATTTTGAGAGCGGGATTGCCCCGTTGCTATTCTAACCGTCATGTGAATAACCATGTCAAAGCGAAATATTCATAAATATTTATAGAAGGTATTTGATTGTTAGCGTAGAATTCATCAAGAGCAACAACTGCGAGAGGAGAAATAGAAATGATCAATCCTGAAAGTTTACTTAAGCTGGATTTTTTTTCGCCCGAATTCAAGTCCAATGCTTGGAAAGTGTATCGGGAACTGCGGGAAAGGGGGGCGATTCATCGCATTCGGATGCCTTGGGACGAACCGGCTTGGCTCATCGTCCGCTATGATGAGGCCCAGGCGGCACTGACAGAGAAACGATTGCTCAAAAATGTGAAGCTATTCCAGGATAAAGAAATATTGCGCCGCCGCACTGAGGAATTACAAATATTTGTGCATCATATGCTCTCATCAGACCCGCCGGATCATACACGCCTTCGGAATCTGGTGCAACAGGCTTTCACCCCCAGGATGATTGAACAACTCAGGGAACGCATCGAGGAGATCGCGGAGGATTTGCTGGACACTATTGCCGGTGCACCGGGCAGGAAGGTGGATCTGATCCGAGATTATGCATTTCCCCTGCCGATCATCGTCATCAGCGACATGCTGGGTGTCCCGCGGGAAGACCGCGACCGGTTTCGGGAGTGGTCCAATGCGATTATTTCCACAGTCAACCGCCCGGAAGGGTTCGAAGCGATCCGATCCCAAATGAAGGACTTCCAGAAATATCTGGAAAGGCTTTTCGAAGAACGCCGGCGTCATCCCCGGGAAGACTTGATCAGCGGCTTGTTGGCGGCGGAAGAGCAAGGGGACCGTCTCAGCGAGAAGGAACTTTACTCCATGGTGTTTCTGCTCATCATCGCGGGACATGAAACCACCGTCAACTTGATCGGAAACGGTGTTCTCGCCTTGCTGCAACATCCGGAGCAGATGGCACTTTTACGAAGGGAGAGACAACTGATCATCACTGCAGTGGAGGAAGTTCTGCGTTACTACAGCCCTGTGGAGATGTCGACCAACCGATGGGTCGGGGAGGACTTTTCATTCGAGGGACAACCATTTCGTCATGGAGATCTAGTCCTCGTTGCCATCGGCTCCGCCAACCGGGACGAACGCCATTTTCCCGATCCAGACGTGTTTGACATCACCCGTGAGCCCAATCCCCATATTGCTTTCGGCAAGGGTATCCATTATTGTCTGGGGGCTCCCCTCGCCAGGTTGGAGGGGCAAATCGCCATCTCTCGCCTCCTCGACCGTTTGCCGGAACTACGTCTTGATTTGGATGAGGAATCCCTTCCCTGGCGTGAGGACTTCCTCATGCGAGGCTTGATGCGATTGCCTGTCCGATTTTGAGGAAATCAGTCGCCGGAGAACCCGGTTTTGGGTTTGAAAAAATCGCCGTCAAACTGTTCCCGATTCCGTCGATAACCGGAAATAAGCACTCACTGAATAGATTCCATCGGCATATTTTTGAAAAAAGGACAGTGGAACTCTATTCTGGTTGTTGACAAAGTTCGCGGGCTCCAATTTCTTGACAGAATCTCCATGGGTGCAGTCAGTGCTGCTCGACGTGAAATTCGTGACTGGTCAAATGGTCCAGGCGTTTCCCAGTTGAGCGGCACATCTGGATGAAACGCGGGTGAATCAAGTTTGGATTCCCCGCGTTTTTTATTACCAGAGGATGTGGAAGAAATTTTCAATTTTTGATTTGAACATATCGCCATGCTGTTCGGTCAATCTGCTTATTTCCCGAAAGTGTATCGACCGAGATGAGAAAACTATCCGCATGGTTCAGAAAGGCATCGGAAAGTGGTAACGCAATTTGTATCGTTTTTGGCTTGAAAATCTTCGCTTCATTCTCTTGCTGTCGTTTTAGCTGGACTGTGAAATCGGCCAGCTTGTTTCCGTGTTCATAGAAAACACGGATGTGGAAACGGAACCTCACGGGATGCGTGGAGTAAAATCTGGTCGTGCAATCAATATACAAACGGTGGCCGTTGACCTTTCCGCCAACCGAAATGATGTCATCGCTAGTCGTCCAATGTTGCAAGAAGCTGTCCCCGGTGATGTCGGCAAATGACCATTTTGTCCAATTGCCTTTTGTGTGCCAAGTAAGATCGGGATAAACTTCGAGCAAGTCATTTTTGCGGACAAACTGTTTCATCCAAGGTAACATGATTTTCGTTTGTGTCGGATACTCATTAAGGGATTCCAGTTTTTTCTGTTGTTCTTTATTGCTTAATGGCACATTGATCCACCGGGTATCCAGTTTTGTTAAGGCATTGGGCGGAATGGCGGATAGGAGCGAATTATTTCGCCATGAACCCAAAAAACCGCTGAAATGAACAAGATAGGTCCACTTATCAGCAGGATGATAGTGCAGATTGGCCAGCGTGAATTGCACAAAAGCATTGGTCGCCCAATGGTCCGGATGCTCATCATACGGATCCGGAAACACAATCGTTGTCGGCTGAAATGAACGGATGATCTGTGACAGATTGTTAACGACATTTTCCCCGCAATAAGGGGCATTCTTTTGGTAACTGAATGGATAGTTCGCGTGGGTCCAACCGGTTAACCCGCGATACAACCGCGTGCAACTCCAGTTAGTTTCCCATAACGATTCAAGACCGCCGTCCGGATAACCCAAAAAATAAATATCGGATGGCTTTACACCCAAATAGCCCAAGGCTTGAATGGACTCTTCATGCCGCAAGACACCCAGTTTTTGATAATTTTGGGCAGATGGAAAAAGGGTGATGAATTGACGCATCACATCTTCTGAAAAACCATCCCCGTTTGTCATGATGACAACCTTAACTTGTTTACCCGAGGAAATGGCTTTCTCGATCACTCCGCCACCCCCCAGCACTTCGTCATCAGGGTGAGGTGCGACGACCAATACCCGGTTTCCTTGGATGTTCGTGTTCTGCATCATATGGCTTTCGGTTAACGCGCTGGCACTTTCGGCCAGATAAGGGGAAAATAAATACAAAAAACAGAGGATAAGCAAAAATGTGCCAAAAATCATCTTATTATTGAAAAGTTTCATCACGATCCTATCACCTCTTCGGTGTTCCATATCCAACTTTGATAGAGCTTTGTCAAGACACAATTTTGTATTTGGTTTTTCTTTCCCTATGTGGATATACCGCCGAAAAAGATAGGTTTTGCGAACGGAATAGGACAAAAATATTTATAGCATTAAGAGGGAAGAAGGAGAAGAGTTGACTTCGGTCATTGATAAACCTCACGTGGTTACCTTGGGTATTGCTGAGGATCGGCGTTGAAAACACCCCGTTTGAAAACGTTAACAACATCGTGGCCCAATTGTTCAGTGGTCCGTTGACCGCTTTGGGCGGAAGTCTGTTCGGGATATTGATCGAGCGCATCCAAGCAACTGAGTGAGGCTCACCGCATCCAGACCCGATTGATCCAGGTGGAAGCGGCGGAGAAACAAATTCGAAGTAACGATGTTAATGGTTCATGCCCAGGACCATTTAATGAATACCATGACCATCAGAGATTTGGCTGCTGAGTTTGTTGACTTGTATGAAACATTCATTCATGGGAGGGTGAAAGTATGAATGGGATCAAAATCGTTACCATCGGAGGGGGATCGAGTTACACGCCAGAACTGGTGGAAGGGTTGATCAAGCGTTACGATGAATTGCCAGTACGGGAGTTGTGGTTGGTGGATATCCCGGAAGGGGAAGAGAAGCTGAACATCGTGGGTGATCTGGCCAAACGCATGGTGAAAAAAGCCGGGGTTCCAATGGAGATTCATTTGACCCTGGATCGACGTGAGGCGCTTCGGGATGCCGATTTTGTCACGACCCAATTGCGTGTGGGCTTGTTGGATGCGCGGGTTTTGGATGAAAGAATCCCGTTGAAGTACGGTGTCATCGGTCAGGAGACCAACGGACCGGGCGGGTTGTTCAAGGCGTTACGCACCATACCAGTCATCCTGGATATTTGCAGGGACATGGAGGAACTGTGCCCAGACGCATGGCTGATCAACTTTTCCAATCCCGCAGGCATGGTAACCGAAGCCGTTCTCCGTTACAGCAACATCAAAAGAGCGGTCGGGCTGTGCAACGTTCCGATCGGGATGCGCATGAGGATTGCCAAGCTTCTCGATGTGAGCCCGGATCGCGTGCACATCGATTTCGCGGGACTCAACCACATGGTGTTCGGGCTAAATGTGTATCTTGACGGTGAAAAGATCACGGATCGGGTTATCGATCTCATCACCAGTGGAGAAAAATCGAACTTCACCGTGAGGAACATCAAAGAGGTCGGTTGGGAGCCGGATTTTATCAAAGGCCTGGGAATACTGCCCTGCCCGTATCATCGTTATTACTTCCAAACGCAGAAGATGCTTGAAGAGCAGATGGCTGCGGCAAAGGAAAAGGGAACCCGTGCCGAAGTGGTCAAAAAGCTAGAAGCGGAACTGTTCGAACTGTATAAGGATCCCAATCTGGCGGTGAAGCCGCCGCAATTGGAAAAACGGGGTGGTGCCTACTACAGTGATGCGGCGTGCAACTTGATACACTCCATCTACAACGATAAACGGGACATCCAGCCAGTGAACGTGAGAAACAACGGAGCGATCGCCGGTATTCCGGATGATTCTGCCGTCGAGGTCAATTGCGTGATCACCAAAGAGGGTCCGGTACCGATCACCGTGGGAGAGTTGCCCGTTGCGGTCAACGGTCTCGTCCAGCAAATCAAATCCTTTGAGCGCGTGACTTGTGAAGCTGCTGTTACGGGAGACTATCGCACGGCGCTGGTGGCGATGACGATCCATCCGCTCGTTCCTTCTGACACGATCGCGAAGCAAATCTTAGATGAGATGTTGGAAGCGCATAAACCCTATTTGCCTCAATTTTTCCAAGAGGAGCAGGTTTCCTGATCATTCCGTTCCCCGGGGATTTCCCTGGGGACTCTTGTAAAAATGGCACTTCATGTTCCATTGGTTCATCTTGATCATTTCGTTGAGTTGCAGCTTGCAGTGACTCGATGCTGCACCTGCAAGAGCGATACTGATCCAGGGTATCGATTTTTGAACGGAGTTCCCTGAGACGGATGGTAGCAGGCGAAAGCCGGGGGTACCTTGTCATCAAGTGCCCCCTCCGTATGATTTTTTCCCAGAAGGAAATGGCATTCGCTCTGTCTACTGTAGCGATATCGATTTGGACGTTTTCAGAGAGACGCAACGTTTGATTTGTTCAGCGGGAATTCCGGAGTCGCCATCAACGATCCTTGATTGTATAGATCGTTGGAATCGGGATATGCTAAAAACGGATGCATTTCCGTCGGATATATTCCGGATGAACGTACGTATCAACTTTTTTTCGGGTTGTTTACGGTACCTGAAAAAAGTGCTTGACTTTCTCATGTACCTGTTATAAACTAATCTTCGTCAGCGGTTGAGACAACTTCAAAATACGGGGCTGTAGCTCAGCTGGGAGAGCGCTACACTGGCAGTGTAGAGGTCGGCGGTTCGAGCCCGCTCAGCTCCACCAAAACGAAACCCTCGAGTCATTCGAGGGTTTTTTGTTTTTCTCTTGATTCCTGTGGTTGTTTCGCTTTTTTGGGTAAGTGATTGGCTTCTGTACCCCAACGAACGTATTCCTCAAACACCCAATTTTCAACCGCTCCAAACCATACCCATACCAAGTCTTGGGCGAAAGAGGGATTATTCTTTGGTTTGGGCACATTTGAGTAATCCATATTTTTCTATTCGCATTGGCATGGAAGCGATTCGAGAAATGAAAAAACTGTAAAATGGATTTTCCCGCGAATTGTACATACTGGTTGATGGAAATTTTGTTCACGGGAGGACGGCGAAGTGTTTGTCGGGGTGTCTGTTGAGAACTATGAGGACAGGCTATATACATGGGATGGGGTTTACATTCATTATCGAACATGGCTTCCTCATGAACCCCGCGCTGTCGCTGTATTGGTACATGGTGCGGGGGAGCACTTGGGATTATACGAACATTTGGGGGAAAGGTTCATTCGGGATGGATTCGGTTTGGTTTTGTATGATTTGCGAGGATTTGGCTATTCTGAAGGGAGATGCGGTCATGTCACCCATTTCCATGAATACCTGAATGATCTGGACCAACTGGTACACGTTTTCAGAAAAAAACTGGGGAATCGCTGTATTTACTTGATCGGACACAGCTTGGGAGGGTTAATCGTTACGCGGTATGCCCAACTCCGGCCTGATCATGTCGACGGCATTGTTTTATCTGCTCCTGCTTTAGCTTTGCGGATTCACGTCCCGATCTCTGTTCGGCGGTTGATATCCATCATCAGCCGGGTAGCCCCTTCATTCAGCATCAATCCATATGGCTTGATGAAAAAAGCACAACGTATTCCGAGGCTGAAGTCGATGGTGACCTATCATGTTCAAACCAACAAGATGGTGGACCCGCTGATCCCCCTCAAGTATTCCGTCCGCTGGATTCAGCAGCTGCTTGTCCAAACTGAAGAAGCGTTGCAAAATGTGACCAGCATCACCGTTCCCACCCTGTGTATCTGTGGTAATAATGATACCTTGATCCCTTCGGATATCGTTCGCTTGTTTTTTGACTCGCTGACTGTCAAGGAAAAAGAATGGCTCCTTCTCCCCGAATTCGGGCACTGTATCCTTCACTCGGAACAATCCAGTTCGGTTATAGACACTTTGATCGGCTGGCTCAAACGGCAGGTACAAGTAGCTTTTCGGGAGTGACCATAACCCGGCTGGTAGCTGGATCTAACCGGGCCTTTGCCGTATCTTTTTCCTTACCTGTTGCAAGATATTATAAGCGAGAGATTCTTTCCCATGGAAGTGGCAAAAAAAATTAAAAAGGCAAGTGCTTACATAGCACCACTCATTTTTCTTATAAAACAGGCTTTACGTCTTATAAGGGAAGGGTGATATCTTATTAAATCTTTTAGAAAGTCGATGGTTGCAGTAGTGGCGGCCGGGTTCCTTGCACTGGGGGTGCAGAATCTGGTCAATGCGGCTTCTCTGTCGTCCAGCGTACACCGGCAACCCTGTGTCACAGGCAAGTATGTGCTTCGTGATGCTCCACCTCTGGGTCACGGAATTCGGGCCGGTATGGGTTCCGGTTTGGTCCATCTCCCCGAAGATCCGGAGAACGTTTATTACACCATCACCGACCGCGGACCGAACGTCGAAGTGAAAGTGGGAGATGAAAAGCGTCGCACATTTCCACTGGAAAAGTTTACACCGACTATCTACAAGGTGACTGTCCGCCATGGGGAGATGAGGGTGATCCAATCTATACCGCTGAAGCTGAAGAAAGGGCAGGATCCGGTCACCGGGACGGATCGGATTACCGGTCTGCCCAATGTTCCTCAATCGGACGAGACTCCGTATAACAGGGAGGGCACAAAGCCCCTTCCTTTTGATCCATATGGTCTAGATACCGAGGGGATCACCTATAACCCAAGAGACCATACTTTCTGGCTGTGTGAAGAATACCGACCCAGCCTGGTCCATGTGAAACAGGACGGGACCATTTTGGAACGGATCGTGCCAAAGGGTGAGGCGAAAAACGCTTTGGCCCCCTATATTCCTGTGAAGGAAAGACTCCCGTCGGTTTTTTCTAAACGAAATCAGAACCGGGGTTTTGAAGGGGTGACCGTTACTCCCGATGGAAAATGGCTTTACACGATGGTACAGAGTCCTTTGGCCAATCCGGACCAGAAAGCTGCCAAAAGCTCCCGCACCCTTAGGGTTATAAAAATGGATCTGAAGAGACAGAAAGTCGTTGCGGAGTACCCCTATTTGACTGACGATGCCCGTTTGTATCAGGGTTTGAACCAATATGATGTGATGGTATCAGACATGTATGCAGTGGCGGAAGATCACATTATTGTGGATGAACGTGATAAAAACAGCATAAAAAAGCTCTATTTGACTGACTTTTCTAATGCGACAAACCTTCTTCTGGGGCAAAAGGATAGAAAAACCCGTGTTCGGACGCTGGAACAGATGAGTGTAGATGAACTGAAACAGGCGGGAATTCATTTTCCGTCCAAACGGTTGCTGGTTGATCTCATATCCTTGAATTATCCCTATGAGAAGGTGGAAGGGATTACCATGCCTAACAGCCATACTATCGCCCTGATCAATGACAACGATTTTGGAATCGGTGATGCATCTGGTGTTGATACGGAGTTGTGGACCATTGACATAAGGAGAAGGCATTGACAAGGCCCTAATCAAATCGCGTCTAGTGGCTACAGTCATCCTCCATGTCGATCCGCATACATCAACCGCTTGCAGGGAGACCAGAGCCGCTCTCTTACATGTTATTAAGCGGTGTGTTAACCCAAATTGAAATTGATCCTGTATGGCCACTCGTGAAACGGGGGGCTCATTTTCATGCCGATGTCACCATTTTTGCTTGATTTGTCAGGCAAGATGTAAAATTCCGTTTCAAATTTTTCTCCTGGGGAATAAAGGTAACGAGGCTATGGCTATGGAGCCCCTCATCAACGGGAGGGGGGGATACGGGTCGAAAAATGAGTAATGGCGATCGACATGCGGTGTTTCAATACTTAGGCTGTTTACACAAAACAAAGGGGGAAAAGCTTGGTGTCAAAGAAACATTTTTTTAACATCGTGGTATTGCTGGTTTTCATCGTATCAACAACGGCATGCAGCGGGCTTAATTTGGGCTTGCATGGCGGGGACACTCTCACGCGTGCGAAAGAAGAAGGGGTTGTCACAATCGGGTTCGCCAATGAGAAACCTTATGCTTATAAAGATGATAATGGTAAAGTGACGGGAGAGGCCGTCGAGGTTGCACGTTCTGTTTTTAAAAAAATGGGAATTAACAAAATCGAGCCGGTTTTGGTGGACTTTGGATCATTGATTCCCGGATTGAAATCAGGTCGTTTTGATGTCATTACCGCAGGGATGTACATTACACCGACTCGTTGCAAAGAAGTGGTGTTTGCCGACCCTGAATACAAAATCGGGGAAGCCATCGCTGTGAAAAAAGGCAACCCGAAGAATCTTCACAGCTATGAAGACATTGCCGCCAATCCGCAAGTGAGGGTCGCGGTGATGAAGGGGGCGGTTGAGGTTAGTTATTTGAAGAAATCGGGTGTAAAAGAGAATCAAATTATCATCGTTCCGGACCAGCCTTCTGCGATCTCCGCATTGGAATCCGGGCGGGTGGATACGGTCACGATGACAGGTCCTTCTTTACGGGCCATGATGGAATCCACCGGTGCCAAAGATATCGTGGAAGTGAACGACTTCAAACAGCCGATCGTGGACGGAAAAAGTGTACTCGGATATGGAGCGGCTGCCTTCCGAAAAGAAGATAAAAAATTTCGTGATGCATTCAGTCGAGAATTGGCGGAAATGAAAAAGTCCGATGCATTACTGAACGTGCTGAAACCGTTCGGATTCACCGAAGTGAATTTGCCCGATAAAAAGGCTGATGAACTGTGCAAACCTTAAGAGTCCAACAAATAAACCTGAGTAGATCCAGTCCATGGGCATGAGTTGTACAGACGCTCTGATTTATACGAGGGGCACTTTTGTTTGAATCGTTACAGGAAAGGATGTGATTTCGATCGGGGTCTACGAAAAAATATTGCCAGCTTTGCTGCAAGGGCTTGGAATTACGGTTCAGCTAACGATCTTTTCGGCCATATTGGCCTTTTTCGTCTCCTTTTTGGTAGGATTTGGACGCCTGTCGAGATTTTATCCACTCCGAGTGGTGTGTGTTTTTTTTGTTGAAGTTTTCCGCGGGACTTCATTGCTGGTTCAATTGTTTTGGCTGTATTTTGTCCTGCCTCAGCTTGGCATCTGGTTACCGGCGGATTTAGCGGGTTTACTCGCTCTTGGTCTTAACGCTGGGGCGTATGGATCAGAAATCGTCCGCAGCTCGATTCTGGCTATCCCCAAGGGGCAGATCGAAGCGGCTGTTGCGCTGAACATGACACCAGGGCAGAGGATGCGAAGTGTGATCCTGCCGCAGGCTTTTCGGATTATGTTACCATCCTTTGGTAATCTGCTCATCGAATTGTTGAAAGGAACATCCTTAGTTTCCTTGATTACGATCTCTGATATGACATTTCAAGCAACAACCTTACGGACAAATATGAATCAGTATACCCCTGAAATATTCGGTCTGTTGCTCATCCTATATTTTCTCGTCGCCTATCCGCTGACGTTGGGCGTGCGCTGGTTAGAGCGCAGACTTTCAACGGGGAGGTCTTAACGTGGGGTGGTCTTGGAAGTTTACTTTGCAAATTTTACCGCAACTGCTCCAAGCAGTGAAGATTACGATTAGTGCGACGATCGTCTCCTTCTTGATTGCACTTGTCTGCGGCCTTTGGTTAGCTTTTGCACGACGGTCTGAGGTAAAGCTTTTGTCATGGGTGACCGGTGGTTTTGTCGAATTTGTGCGCAGTACACCGCCATTAGTTCAGTTGTTCTTCATTTTTTATGTGGCACCTCATTTTGGGTTGATGTTGTCTCCATTCACGGCTGGCGTGCTGGGATTGGGTATTCACTATAGCACCTACCTATCGGAGGTATACCGGGCAGGTATTGACGCGGTGCCGCGCGGGCAATGGGAAGCTGCTATCGCTCTCAACTTTTCAAAAGCGCAAATGTGGATGCGGATTATTCTCCCGCAGGCCATCCGGCCGATTGTTCCCGTATTGGGAAACTATCTGATCGTGATGTTTAAAGAAACGCCACTTTTATCAGCAATCACGCTGATCGAGTTACTGGGCCAAGCGCAGATAATTGGCTCAAATTCATTCCGCTATTTGGAACCCATTACACTCGTCGGGGTATTTTTCCTCATATTGAGTTACCTTTCCTCACTCCTGGTACGCCGCTTGGAAGCATGGCTCAAACTCAATCAAAAAGGATTTATAAACTGAAGGGGAATTGAGGTTATGCGTATGAAATCCGATAGCATGAAAGTGAGTACGGTTCAAACGGAACCAATTGTTCGTTACCGCAAGGTCAGTAAGTTCTATGGCGAGACTCAAGTACTACACGAAATCGATTTCGATTTGGCACCGGCAGAAAGAGTAGCAGTCATTGGGCCGAGCGGGTCCGGCAAGACTACGTTTGCCCGTGTTTTGATGACGTTGGAAAGGCCGACGTCGGGCACGATTGAGGTTGACGGTGAGTTGCTTTGGCATAAAAAAAAGGGCGGAAAGCTTGTTCCGGCCGATGAAAAGCATCTGCATAAAGTGCGCGGCAAAATCGGAATGGTGTTTCAGCAGTTTAATCTGTTCCCGCACATGAACATTTTGCGAAATGTAACGGAGGCTCCGATCAAGGTATTGGGATTATCTAAGGAAGAAGCGATAGAGCGGGCCAAAACAATGCTGGATAAAGTAGGGTTACTGGATAAGATGGACGCTTATCCATCACAATTATCCGGCGGTCAGCAGCAGCGGGTGGCGATTGCCCGTGCGTTGGTCATGCAACCGAAGATCATGTTGTTTGACGAGGTGACGTCAGCGTTGGACCCTGAGCTTGTTGGCGAGGTCCTCGGAGTGATCAAGGAGATTGCTGCTGAAGGGAAGATGGCGATGTTGTTAATTACGCATGAAATGGGTTTTGCTCGGGAAGTGGCGAATCGGGTTGTTTTCTTTGATGAAGGACGAATTATGGAAGAAGGACCTCCTGAAAAGATTTTTGGTAATAGTCATCCGAAAAGTCCACGCTTAAGTAAGTTTTTGGGTAGTTTTGATCAGCAAACGATAGGATTGATGTCCAATTAGAGATGAATAGCAGTGGAACGAAGCGTGAAAGGGAGCATCGAACAATTAATCCGATCTGAACATAGGAGAAAGAGTATCCGGAGTGATCAACGGAATTTATCGAAGGTGAGTAATTATGGTAAATATGGTAATATAAATAAGTATAAAAATTATTAATAATTGATTATAGCGAAATGATTTTTGACAATTGAAGACCTACCTCATGTCGTTTCGATGGAAACGGGGGAACCAAGTGATTGGGGTGAATTCCGGATTTACACCGGAAGGGACGTGAAGCGCTTCTCTGCCATCCTACCCGCCAGCCAGCCTCGTTGGCTAGAGCGTGTCTGGTAAATGCTGTCCCATTGCTTTCCTGGTTCGCTCCACCTGCGCCCTCAAGGACAGGTCATGGCCGCTCCGACCCGAGCGCAGGTCCCGGGCAATGAACGCTTCGCTTTAAGACATTGCTCGCGATTTCATTCCTGCACTTTTCCGGGTCTTCGCTCACCTAGGAAAGGATTTGATCCCTCACGGATTTACCAGACACGCCCTAAAGCAGGGGTAATCCAAGGAATTTGCCGATTTTGCACCGGACTGATTTTTCCGATGCAGAGAAGGCGGATCTGAGTCTTAACCTGACCGCGTACAAAAGACGGACCGGTACAGACTTTTTCCTTGGAATTTGGTTCCTGGGAGAAAGTTTGCACCGGTATTTTTCTTTTTCAACCGGCGATGACGCGTTATACGTGAGGATATTGGCATAGCGTCGAGCCGTCGTTACTGGGGAGGAGGTGATCAATCTGGAAACCGGGTTGATGAACAAAGTGGTGCTTCGCCAACCGCAGGTAGCGGATGGAACCAGTATTTGGCGCCTGGTTAGGGATACCGGAGTGTTGGATGTCAATTCCCCTTACAGTTATCTGATGCTGTGCAAGTTCTTTTCGGATACTTGTGTGGTGGCCGAACAGGACGGACAAATCGTCGGTTACGTGTCCGCTTTTCGACCACCGGCAGACCAGCAAACCCTCTTTGTGTGGCAGGTGGCGGTGGCCGAGTCTCAACGGGGCAATGGGTTGGGAAAGGCACTCCTAAAAGCATTGATCCGTCGGGAAGCTTGCAAGAATGTCTGTTACCTTGAAGCGACCGTCTCTCCGTCGAATCTTTCATCCCAAGCTTTATTCCGGGGATTCGCACGGGATTTTTCAACTGACTGTGAAGTTTCGGAGTGTTTTCCTGCCCATCTGTTCCCAGGGGGAACTCATGAATCGGAAATGACATTCCGGATCGGACCGTTTCATTATCAAACTTAACCAGGAGTGATTTGGTGAAAGTTGCGGACGAATTGCGTTCACCGTTGAAGGTTTTTGAAGCTTTGGAATCGGAGGTTCGCAGCTACTGTCGGAGTTTTCCAACTGTGTTTACAAAAGCGAGTGGTTATCAGCTGTGGGATCGGGACGGACGGGAATATATCGACTTTTTTGCCGGTGCTGGGGCGTTAAATTACGGCCACAATAATCAACGAATCAAGGCCAAGCTGATCGACTATTTGATGGATGATGGCATTACACACAGCCTTGATATGGCGACAGAAGCAAAAGAGAGACTGCTGAAACGATTTCATGACGTCATTTTAAAGCCGCGAAAGCTTCATTATAAAGTGATGTTCCCAGGCCCGACAGGCACCAATTCGGTGGAAAGTGCGCTGAAAATAGCTCGTAAAGTAACCGGTCGGGATACGATCATGAGTTTCACCAACGCGTTTCACGGCATGACAATCGGTTCCCTTTCGATTACCGGGAACGAATCGAAGCGAAAAGGCGCTGGTATTCCCTTAACGAATTCGATCGCCATGCCGTTTGACAGCTATTTTGGCAGTGAGGCAGACACGGTCAGTTATATTGAGCGTTTTCTCGAAGATAATGGCAGCGGCATTTCTCTCCCTGCAGCCATTATCCTTGAGACCGTTCAGGGAGAAGGCGGAATCAATGTGGCCAGTTTTGACTGGCTCCGGAAAATTGAAGAACTGTGCCGACGATGGAACATCCTGTTGATTGTCGATGATGTACAGGTAGGATGTGGGCGAACGGGTCCATTTTTTAGCTTTGAACCGGCCGGCATCTATCCTGACATTGTGTGTCTGTCCAAATCAATTGGAGGATATGGCATCCCGTTGGCCTTGACCTTGATCAAACCTGAGTATGATTTATGGGATCCGGGAGAACATAACGGCACTTTTCGCGGCCATAACTTAGGTTTTGTCGCTGCAACCGAAGCACTCAGTTACTGGGAAGACGACCAGTTCAGCCAAGAAATCCTGGAAAAGGGAGAGAAAGTCAAACTCTTTCTGGAAATGCTTGCACAACACTATCCCGAGATGGAATGTGAAGTGCGAGGAAGAGGGCTTCTCCAGGGAATTGAAATCGGAGTTGACGGGTTGGCTGAAAAAATATGTGCGGCCGCGTTTGAACGGGGATTGATTATGGAAACTTCCGGTCCCAACAGTGAAGTCGTAAAAATCATGCCTCCTTTGACAATTGATGAAAAGGGGCTTGAAAAGGGACTGACCATTCTGGAAGAAAGCTTGAAGTGGTGTAAAAAGATGATGTGAAAAAGGAGACATGTAACTATGATCGTCAAACATTTGAATGACATCATCGGAACGAAAGATGATGTGGATACTGAGACGTGGAACAGCCGCCGTTTGCTTTTGAAGAAGGACGGGATGGGCTTTTCGCTGAACGATACGATTATTAAGGCGGGAACAGAAACCACCATTTGGTATAAGAATCATGTGGAAGCGGTGTACTGTATCGAGGGTGAAGGGGAAATTGAGGTTGTGAAAGATGGCACCGTTTATCCGATTCAGCCAGGAACTTTGTATGCGCTAGACGGCCATGAAAAGCACTACTTGCGGGCAAAGTCCAATATGCGGATGGTTTGTGTATTTAATCCGCCGTTGACTGGGCGAGAGGTGCATGATGAAGAAGGGGTTTATCCAATCATCGACGAGGAGTCACAGGAGAATTCACAAAAACCGTACCCCGGCGAAAGGACACAAAAGGTAGAACAACCAACTGTTCGGGGGGAGTTGGGAAAATGAGCAACATACAGGATAGGGTGATAGATCTCTATCCTTCCCGAGTCGATGACAATCCGGCGATTCTGAAGCGGAAGGATCCCGTCATTTATACGAATGATTTGGCAGAAGGTCCGCTTGATGCCGAGCAGATGAATTTTTATCAGAAAAACGGATACCTGTTCTTTGAGCGTTTCTTTTCTGAGGAAGAAGTGCGGGAATTGCGCAATGAGCTGAAAAGGCTTTGGGATACGAACCAGGATTCAGATGCGAAGGAAGTGATTCGAGAGCCCGAAAGTCGAGAAATTCGATCGATCTTTGCTGTTCACCGCAACAGCGAAATTTATAAACGGTTATCGCAAAATCAGCGGCTGACAAACATGGTCAAGCAAATTCTCGGAAGTGAAGTATACATCCATCAATCTCGAATCAATTATAAAAAGGGCTTTACAGGAAAAGAATTTTATTGGCACTCTGACTTCGAAACCTGGCATGTAGAGGACGGAATGCCTCATATGCGGGCGTTGAGCTGTTCCATCCAGTTGGAGGACAATTATCACTTTAACGGGCCATTGATGGTCATTCCGGGCTCCCACCAATATTTTATCTCTTGCGTGGGTAAGACGCCGGAAAATCATTACCAGCAGTCGCTTCGGAGACAGGAATACGGTGTACCGGACCAGGACAATTTGACTTGGTTAGTGAAAAAGCACGGCATTTCCGCGTTAACAGGTCCGGCTGGTTCGGTCGTGCTGTTCGACTGTAACCTCATGCACGGCTCCAACGGCAATATTACCCCCTTGCCGCGAAGCAATGTGTTCTTTGTTTACAACAGTGTGGAAAACAAGTTGGTGGAACCGTTCTCCGGGCAAAAACCTCGGCCAGAGTTTATTGCAAGCAGAGAACGGTAACCGGAAAAATAGCTGTGTCAACTCTTACTTGATTGACCCAACCTTCATTAGCGGACATCGAGGCCTTGTGTTTGAAGAGGTGATGTCCGCAATTTTTTTAAAGGCCGCCGTTCGAATGGCGGCCTTCTTCAGGTGAACGATCACATCATTACCATTTCTTCTCCTCCATGTACCGGTAAATTGGGAGCTTGTTCCCCGCTTCCGAACGGATGAACCCGAAGGTGACGTAGCTGTCAGTGGATTCCGGTTCCAGAGCCAAGGCAGCCAAGTTTGCCGTTGGCTGGTCCATCGGGATTACCCAGCTCCCTGCGGGAAAGTGAACTGTTTCTATGGCCGTGGCCGTTGTCACATGATGCTGCGGGTGACCTTCGTATGGCTCGTTCGATGTCTCCTTCGACAGAACGGTGTAGCTTTCCACAGACAAGACGATCTCTTTCTTCAGCCGTTGGATATTGACCCCGGCATTCCGCAATCGTTCCACGGTTTCCTCCTGGTCCGGGGACAAGAGATATGCGGTTGGGCGTTCCCGAGTGAGGACGGGCTTTCCTTTGGTGTGGCTGAACCAGCGGACAGGTACCTCCTTCACCTTGCCCTCGGCGATGTCCACCACTGGCAGGGTGCTGTCGGGGATTTCTGTCGCCTGGCTTACCACCACGATCTTGTCGTCATCCCCGACGGTGCGTCCCTTGTCGATGATCTCTTCCCGGGCTTGATCCACGAGGCGTTTAATCTCGTCAGCCGATTGGGCAGTGGTCTCCAGCAGGCTTTCATGGGTGGTCACCTGGGCGGCTACCCGGCGGGGGAAGTTTTCCCGTCCGATCCCAATGCCCCGGGTTTCCACCAGGAAGGAAAGGGAGGGTTTCAGGGCGAAGCTGTTGCGGCCGATGCGGGGTTCCGGACCACCCTCGGTCAGCTCCAATTTTCCGCCTTTTTTTGTCGCCGTGTAGTAGTCGCCGCTGGAGAACCCCTTCTCCGCTAAGGCTTTCTTGGCCTTCTCTGACATATCATCGGCAAAGCTTCGAACCTGTTTCGGGATGTTCAGGTTCTTGCCCGAGAGGATGAGAAGGTCGTGATACTTGAGGGAGCCTTCTTTACCGATGTCCTTCAGCAGCTCGGGTTTAGGGTTGTATTCGTGGGCGTCGATCGCCACTTCCGGCTGCACCCGGTTGAAGAGGGAGTGGACCGCCCGCACTTCCTGTGTGTCGAACTTTAGGTGATCCCGGTTGCCATCAAGCCCGTTCGTCATCTGGCGTTCAAAGGCGTAGGAGCCGTCGGGATTGACCCTGGGTACGATGACTACGTTAATCTTATCCAGCAGCTTCTTGCCGTAGGGACCGGCCAGCTTCTCGGCCATCACCAGCACCGCTTCCCCGGCGGCTGGTTCATTGCCGTGGATCTGTCCCTGCAGCCAGACAGTGGGCTTTTTCTTGCCGCTTCCCTTCTGAAAAAAGAGGGCAGGTATTTCCCGTCCCTCCTGGGAGTGGCCGATCACCTCCATTTCCACCCAGGGGCTCTTCGACTCCAACCCACGGAGGAAAGCCATCATCTCTTCTTGGCTGGTGAACCGTTCCTTCCCGGAGGTGAAAGCGGGGGTGTCAAACCGTTCTTCCGGATCGGGATACAGTTTCAGCACCTTGTCGGGCTGGGAATAACTCTTCCCGTAATATGGCGTCGACGGCTCCGCCTGCGCCACGGCAAGGGACGAGAAGACCAGTACCACCGCAGCGAACAGGGACAACCACTTCTTATGTGTCATCAAACCCCTCCCAGCTTTCTTGCTACTAACAAGGTGCTCTGCCTTCTCATCTTCCCCCACCAACAACTCCGGAATCTGTTCCAATGACAGCCCTAGCTTCTTCAACAGATACATCACTTTTTCTGCATTAACGTGTGGAACCCCGCGTTCGATGTTACTGACGGTTGCCGGGGAGATGTTTTCATCCGCGAAATCCTCCAGGCGCAATCCCTTGCCTTTTCTCACTTTTCGGATAATAGAACCGATTTGAATGAGGTCAAGTTCTGGCATCATTTTCTCTTCCTGTAATTTTTCTCTATATCTCAACGTGTTAATCATACTATGAATAGGTTTTGATTGGAATATGTAATTTGGACTATTTCCTTTAATTTCAGTGTAGTCAGATGAAAAAACACAAAAAATGAACTAATTTAGGATTGGATCAATGTAACGATTCAATTAGGTAAGAACAATTTTAGTTGGAGGGTGATCACGAACGAGCGGGAAATAGTATACCCGGATCGACCTTTTATCCTATTCATACTGGGTGTTTCTGTTCCATTTTTGCATCTAGAAATCTTTGGATTTATAGAGAGAAACGGACCATCCACATCGAAACCATGTGGTTGATTCCAACTATGCAAAAGTTTACACTCGTGGTGAGCGCGTTAGAGTTTCTATGGTTATGTTGTTTCTAGGCTAAGTTCACCTACATCCATTGGATCATTCGTACCAAAACATCTGGGAGGTGGAGAATTTGTCAATCAAATCGCTTTCCGATGCAGCGACCCTGTACAATGGGGTGAAGATGCCGTGGTTGGGATTGGGCGTCTGGCGGGCGCAAGAAGGTGGCGAAGTGGAGAACGCGGTGAAGACGGCGATTCGGGTTGGTTACCGCAGTATTGACACGGCGGCGATGTACGGCAATGAGGTGGGTGTGGGCAGAGCCGTCCGGGAGTCGGGTGTGCCGCGCGAGGAGTTGTTTATCACCACCAAAGTGTGGAACACTGATCAAGGCTATGATTCCACATTGGCCGCTTTTGAGGCCAGCCTCCAACGTTTGGGGATGGACTATGTCGACCTCTATCTAATCCACTGGCCGGTGGCGGGCAAGTACAAAGAGACGTGGAAAGCACTGGAGAAGATCTACCGTGATGGGCGCGCACGGGCAATCGGGGTGAGCAACTTCCAAATTCACCATCTGGAGGATCTGATGGCGGATGCCGAGATCAAGCCGATGGTCAACCAGGTGGAGTTTCATCCGCATCTGACCCAGAAGGAACTGCGTGCGTACTGTTCTCAACACGGCATTCAAGTGGAAGCATGGCGTCCGCTGATGAAGGGCGAAGTGGCCAATGTGCCGGAAATCCGCGAGTTGGCTGCCAAATACGGCAAGACACCCGCGCAGATCGTACTCCGATGGAACCTGCAACATGGGGTGGTCACCATTCCCAAGTCAGTGAAAGAGTACCGTATACGTGAGAATGCCGATGTGTTTGATTTTGAACTGTCCCAGGAGGATATGGCCAAGCTGGATGGACTGAACCGAAACCAACGTTTCGGTCCGGACCCGGACAATTTTGATTTCTAGTGTGCCTGTATTATGAATATGTTATTTAGCCGTTGGCCTAATCGAAGAGGTCAACGGCATTTTGTTTTTTCATGAAGATGGGAACAAATAATCTTGCTTAATAAAGAGTGAACTTTTCCAGTGAAGTGGCATTTGATCTTAAGCGCTGGAGTGAGAGGGAAAAAGGCCTCATCGGATCTGGGACTCAAAAAATGATGGATGTTTCGAAATAGATAATAAGAGCTGCGAAATGGCTTTTAAACGTGGTGTTACAGGGTATAAGCCGCTCAAGTTTGTAGAAAACCTTCTCTTTCCTCGAAAAACAGGAAGTGGAACCCCGAGGGTGGAAATATGGTGAAAGGAGAGGGTGAAGTGAAAGGGAGCGGAGATGTACCGATGAACAAGCGCGATTGGTTGGTCATTTTCTGCGGATCGGCGATGTTCGTGTTAATCATTGCAGGGATATTTCTTTTGGCGATTGGGTTGGTGCCTGCACTGGACCTTTATAAGCAGACGTTGGCAGGGGGTATGAAGGGAGCGCCCATGGGTATGGTGCAGTTGTTGTGGGATTCGCCGGGAAGAGTCATCTGGCAGATCGGCGCTTTGCACGTGGTGACCGGAGGCGTGGGTTTATGGTGGGTTCGCCGGGTACTGGGTGGCGATCGGAAGCAGGACAGGGATCAGTTGATGTGAACGGAAGAAAAGGCGAGACCTGCTACCACGAGGGGAACCAGCTGAGATAAGATCGGAAAGAGTAGGGAAAACGCGATGGGAAGGGAATAAACGAAATCCCCCGAACAACATGTTCGGGGGATCGTTTTCCGGTTTGCCCTTTCAGCTCTGCATGCCATGGGGAGTTACTTTCCGCTCCAACAAACGGAACATCAGATCGAATGCCATGGCCAACAAGGCGGCAGGAATGGCACCGGCCAAGATGAGATTGTTGTCGTTCATGCTCATGCCACGAACGATCAGATCACCCAATCCGCCGCCCCCGATAAAGGCGGCCAGTGCTGCCAGGCCGACAGTAAATACGGATGAGGTGCGGATGCCGGCCATGATAAACGGGAGAGAAAGCGGCAATTCCACCATCCACAGGATCTGGCGGGAGGTCATGCCCATTCCTTTGCCTGCGTCGATAACGGAGCGATCGACTCCGAGGATGCCGGTGTAGGTGTTGCGGATGATGGGCAGGAGCGCATACAGGGTCAAGGCGACGATGGCCGGTGTTTTCCCAATCCCGAACAACGGCAGCATAAAGGCCAGCAGCGCAAGACCTGGAACCGTCTGAATCAGTGCGGCCAGCCCGATAATCGGTTCCGCGATCCATCGGTAGCGGGTAAGAATGATACCCAACGGTACCGCAACCAAGATGGCGATCAGCATCGCCACACCGGACAGATAAAGATGATCGACGAAAGCCACCCAGATGTCCGTTTTTCGACTAACGATCGTTTCCCACAGACTCATACTGTCACGCTCCCTTCCGATTGATGATGTGTCCAGTCGGCCAGTCCGCGCATCATGCTGCCGCGGGTGACGACGCCGATGAGCCGTTTCCCCTCCACTACGGGTACGGCGTTTTGCTTACCGTCCCGGAACACTTCGGCCACCTCGTTGACCGGGTTGTCGACTGCGAGGGTAGGGATCTCTGTCTCCATGATGTCTGCTACCGTGCAATCTTCCTGATCGTAGTGTTGATCCACCTTTTCAAGGGTAACGCTGCCCAGCAGTTGGCGCTGGCTGTCGATCACGAACAAGCTGTCCACTTTTTTCTCTTTCATGATGCGGAACGCTTCGGCCAATCCCCGTTTGGGTGAAACGGTAGCCGGAGACTGATGCATCAAGTCCTGTGCCGTCGGAACGACCGTACCGCTGGCATTCGTCAGTCGTTCCTCACCGATGAATCCGCGTACGAAGTCGTTGGCCGGTCGACGCAGGATGCGGTCGGGGATGTCCACTTGCACCAGCTTTCCTTCATTCATGATCGCGATCCGACTGGCGATCCGGATCGCTTCGTCCATGTCGTGAGTGACGAACACGATGGTTTTGCGGATCGACTCTTGCAGGTTCACCAATTCTTCCTGCAATTGTTCCCGACTGATCGGGTCGAGCGCGCTGAACGGCTCATCCATCAGGATGATGTCTGGCTCTCCCGCCAGTGCTCGGATGACGCCGACACGCTGTTGTTGCCCCCCGCTCAGCTCCGACGGGTACCGGTCCTTGTACGTGCTGGGGTCCAGACCGACCAAGTCCATCAACTCGTTTACCCGTTTCCGGTAACGCTCGGGATGCCATTTTTTCAGTTTGGGTACCAGGGCGATATTTTCCTCGATGGTCATGTGGGGAAACAGGCCGATCTCCTGAATCACGTACCCGATATTGCGCCTGAGTTCAACAGGGTCGATCAGGGAGATGTCTTGCCCGTCGATCGTGATCGTACCACTCGTCGGTTCGATCAAGCGGTTGATCATGCGCATGGTTGTCGTTTTTCCGCACCCGCTGGGGCCGATTAGGACGAGTAACTCCCCTTTTTGGATTTCCAGATTCAGATTGTCAATGGCAACCGTGCCATCTTTGTACCGCTTGCTTACATTTTCAAAACGAATCATATTTTTCCGCTCCTTTCCAATTTTCTCTCCTTTCCAAGCGATTCACACCCTCGTGCCCTCTTCAACGGGTGCCTAATCAGCGTGGAATCAAACCCTTGGATTTCAGAAAGTCCCGTGCTGCCTCCTGCGGTGTTTTCCGTTTACTGTTCACTTCGTCGTTCATTTTCATCATGTCGGGAATGGTGATTTTGCCGGCCAACCCGTTCAATGTTTTTTCCAGTCCCGGATTGGCGCGCAACACCGCTTGACGTACCACCGGCACCGCGTCGTAAGGCGGGAAATATTTCATATCGTCCTCTAGCGTCGCCAAGTGCAACTGCTTGATGCGCGGATCGGTGGTGAAGGCGGTGATCACATCGACATCCCCGTTATCAACGGCTTTGTACATCAGATCCTCATCCAGCGTCACCTTTTTACCAAAGGACAGGCCGTACATTTTCGCCATTCCGTCATACCCGTCTTTCCGCTCGAAAAAAGTGGCAGGTGCACCGAAGGATAGTCGGGGGGCCAACCGTTTCAGGTCGCTTACTTTGGTGACATGCAGTTGTTTCGCTTTGTCCGCTCGCATCGCCAAGGCATACGTGTTGTAAAAGCCCAACGGTTTCAGCCAGGTGGTGCCGAATTGGGTTTCGTATCCTTTTTTGGTCTGCTGGTAAATATACTGAGGAGTCATTCCCGGCTTGTAAGGTTTTTTGAGAATCGCCTGGTAACCCGTGCCGGTATACTCTACAATAGCGTCGATTTCCCCTTGCTTGAGGGCTTGGACCAAGATCGCTTCCGTGCCCAACCCTTCGCGCACTTGCACGTCCATATCCGTGTGGGCTTTCAAATATTCGCCCAAAATGTGGGCCAAGATCCACTGCTCGGTCCAGTCCTTGCCCGAGATGACGATTTTTCCGGGCTCGGCGGTCTTCCCGTCCTTGCAGGCGGTGAGACTGACCAACAGAATAAGACAAATGGATAACAGCCAACTTCTTTTCAGCATCCAATCCCCTCCATACATACTAACCTTTTAACACGTACCCGTTATCCGACGGGAGTAAACGGCTTTTTTTCCAACGTGATTGTAAATTTTTTTCAAACAAGCTAAAAGGTGCTTTTCAGAAGTCCCCATTTTTCTTGTTTTATGCGATAATAGAAAGCAAATCTGACAGTGGAACGGTTCAGATGGGAAGGAGAACTTTGATGGGGAAAAAGAACCGACAAAAGAAAAAGCAAAGCGTATCGTACCAGGCGAAAAGGAAGAAAAAGGACATGAAGATGTTGACAATGATCACGGTGGGGCTGGTTGTGCTCATCGTGGGCATCTTCGGCATTGCGTATCTGGCCGCCGATGGTCAAAAGGAGGAGATCAACGGGTTGGCACAGGGTCAACCCGTCCTGGGCGATCCGAAAGCACCAGTCACCTTGATCGAATTCGGAGATTTCAAGTGTCCGGTGTGCAAACGGTTTGAGGAAACCGTCTTTCCTTTGTTGAAAAAGGAATATATCGACACTGGCAAAGTCAAGATGGCATTTCTCAACATGCAGTTCATCGGGCCAGATTCGGTGACAGCCGGCATTGCCGGTGAGTCGATCTACCATCAAAAACCGCAGGCATTTTGGCAGTTTTATGACGCGGTCTACCGGAATCAACAGGACGAGTACACCATCTGGGCCACGCCTGAGTTTCTGGTGCAATTGGCCAAGCAGCAGGTTCCTGGCATCGACGTGAAACGTCTGGAACAGGACCTCCGCACCCGGAAATATGAGGCGGATGTACAGCAGGATATGAACAACGGAAAGAAACTGGGCATCAATTCGGTTCCGACCATCTACGTCAACGGGAAAAAAGTGGACAATCCGCTGGACTACAACCAATTGAAACAAGCGTTGGATGAAGCGCTTCAGGAATCGGGCAAGAAAGGATAATCCGGTATGATGGCGTGGATTCGGCAATACGGATTGTATTTCGCATGGGTGGTGTCATTGGTTGCGACGGGAGGCAGTTTGTATTTCAGCGAGATCGCGTTGTTTGAACCATGCAAGTTGTGCTGGTTTCAGCGGATCTTCATGTATCCGTTGACGGTACTGCTGGGAATCGCCAGCTATCGGAATGACCGGTGGATTATCCCGTACACGTTGCCACTCAGTGTGATCGGCGGTTCGATTTCGCTTTATCATTATTTGCTGCAAAAGGTACCGGCGATGAAATCGTTCTCTCCCTGCACGCGCGGGGTGCCCTGTACAGGCGACTACATCAACTGGTTCGGGTTTGTCACCATCCCCTTTTTGGCATTGACGGCGTTTATATTGATCACTTGGTTTCTAGTAGCGGCCCGGACGGCGGAATCGGACGAAGTTGATGAAACAGCCACGGAAAAGGATGCATAAACGGTATCGGATTCGGTTGTCCGTTTCTCCGGCAGTGCATGATGAAACGGGAGCGGAGGAGCGTACAAAAAAACGCACCGAGTAGTAAAACGAGCAGCAGATACTATGTTTGAAGAAAGGATGACAAGGAACCAGGACGAGGGTGTGTCTGGAGTAATTCCGTGAGGGGAGAAAGCAATGCGGACAATGTTGATCAGACACACCCAAGTCTGCTAATTCGCCAACTTGAAGGGTGGCCGTTTTCCAGGAGCACGCTTCACCTGAATCAAAGACCTGAAATCATTGACAGGTGCCCCGTTAATTTTGTATATTTATCTTCAAATCCTTTTCGTTTGTCAGTTCGGAAAAAATCACATAGTCCGATTAGCGGAACTCTTATCCAGAGCGGCGGAGGGACTGGCCCGATGAAGCCCGGCAACCTATTTGAAAGGATTGTCTTTCAAATGTGGTGCCAATTCCTGCAGAGGGTATCTCTGGGAGATGAGAGTTTGCGCGTTTACGACGCCAACCTTTCATCCGATCAGAGATGAAAGGTTTTTTATTTGATGGAAGGAAAGAGGATGATGGACATGGGTATTCAACCGTTGTCGGAACGGATGAAAGAAAAAATCCTGATTCTGGACGGCGCGATGGGA
Source organism: Polycladomyces subterraneus (assembly GCF_030433435.1). Lineage (NCBI taxonomy): Bacteria > Bacillati > Bacillota > Bacilli > Caryophanales > Thermoactinomycetaceae > Polycladomyces > Polycladomyces subterraneus. The sequence continues at coordinate 46,559 of NZ_JANRHH010000037.1, read as the reverse complement.
ACGATGCTGCAAAATGCCCGTTTGACGGCGGAGGATTTTGGTGGCGAAGCGTATGAGGGATGTAACGAAATGCTCAACCTGACGCGACCCGACCTGATCCAATCCATTCATGAAGCCTATCTGGAAGCAGGAGCGGACATCGTGGAGACCAACACGTTCGGTGCCACGTCGGTGGTATTGGCCGAGTACGGACTGGAAAGTCGCGTGGAAGAGATCAACCGTGCAGCTGTGGCCTGTGCCCGCAAAGCCGTGGACAAATGGACGCGGGACGGTTCTCCCCGGTATGTGGCCGGGGCGATGGGACCGACAACCAAGACACTCTCGGTGACGGGCGGTATCACGTTCGACCAGCTGGTGGACGCGTATTACGAACAGGCACGTGCGCTGTTGTTGGGCGGCGTGGATGCGTTGCTGCTGGAGACATCCCAGGACACGCTGAATGTGAAAGCCGGCGGAATTGGGATCCGGCGGGCATTTGCGGAGTTGGGAACCGAAGTTCCCATCCTGATTTCCGGCACGATCGAACCGATGGGTACGATGTTGGCCGGGCAAAATGTGGAGGCCTTCTACGTGTCCATCTCCCATCTCCGTCCATTGTCTGTGGGGTTGAACTGCGCGACCGGGCCGGAATTTATGCGTGACCACTTGCGGACGCTGGCTTCTATGGCCGATTGTGGGGTGAGCTGTTATCCCAACGCCGGTTTGCCCGATGAGGAGGGACGGTATCACGAGACGCCGCAGGGACTGGCCGCCAAACTGGCTGCCTTTGCTGATGCAGGCTGGCTCAATATGGCGGGCGGATGTTGCGGTACGACACCGGATCACATCTGTGCGCTGGCGGAAGCACTCAAGGACAAACGCCCCCGCCCCGTACCGGAACGGCGTATCCCGGCGGTATCCGGAATCGAGACCGTTTATGTGGAGGCGGACAATCGACCGATTCTCGTCGGTGAGCGGACCAACGTGATCGGGTCGCGCAAATTCCGTACCTTGATCCAGGAAGGAGAGTATGAAGCCGCTGCGGAAATTGCCCGCAAACAAGTGAAAAACGGTGCCCAGGTGATCGACGTGTGTCTGGCAGATCCTGACCGGGACGAACTGGAGGATATGCGGCGGTTTTTGACCTACGCTGTCAAGGTGATCAAAGCGCCGCTGATGATCGACTCCACATCGCCCGAAGTGATGGAGGCGGCGTTAAAGTTTTCGCAGGGCAAAGCCATTCTCAACTCGATCAACTTGGAAGACGGGGAAGAGCGGTTTGAACGGGTGGTGCCTCTGATTCACCGCTATGGTGCGGCGGTTGTGGTGGGGACGATCGATGAACGGGGCATGGCCGTTGACCGCGAGCGCAAATGGGAGGTGGCCGAACGCTCCTATCGCTTGTTGACGGAAAAGTACGGCATTCCGGAAGAGGACATCATTTTCGACCCACTGGTTTTCCCTGTCGGGACAGGCGATGAAGCGTACATCGGATCGGCAAAGGAAACTGTGGAGGGCATTCGTCTCATCAAGGAACGTTTGCCGCGTTGCCAGACGATCCTGGGCATCTCCAACGTATCGTTCGGCTTGCCGCCGGCGGGACGGGAAGTGCTGAACGCCGTCTTTTTGTATCACTGTACCAAGGCGGGATTGGACTACGCCATCGTCAATACCGAAAAACTGGAGCGTTATGCGTCCATCCCGCAGGAAGAAGTCCGCTTGGCGGAGCGGTTGCTGTTTGAGACCAATCATGAAAACTACGAAGCAGTGTTGGCCGAGTTTGTTCAGTTTTACCGCGCCAAAAAAACGGAGACGAAGTCATCGGGAGAATCGTTGCCGTTGGAAGAGCGGCTGGCGCAATATATCGTGGAGGGAACCAAGGACGGATTGATCGATGATCTCAAGCTGGCGCTGGAAAAGTATAGCCCGCTGGAGATCATCAACGGTCCGCTGATGGCTGGGATGGACGAAGTGGGACGGTTGTTCAACGACAACCAACTGATCGTGGCCGAAGTGCTGCAAAGTGCCGAAGTGATGAAGGCAGCTGTCGCGTTTCTGGAGCCGTATATGGAGAAAACGGAGTCCAATATCAAAGGAAAGATCCTGTTGGCTACGGTCAAGGGGGATGTGCACGACATCGGGAAAAACCTGGTGGAAATCATCCTGTCCAACAACGGATTTGAAGTGGTCAACCTGGGGATCAAGGTGCCGCCGGAGCAACTGATTGCCGCCTGTCGTGAGGAACAGCCCGACGCCATCGGTCTGTCCGGGCTGTTGGTCAAATCGGCTCAACAGATGGTCGTCACCGCTCAGGATCTGAAAGCGGCGGGGATCAACGTTCCGTTGTTGGTGGGCGGGGCTGCTTTGACCCGAAAATTCACGGAAACTCGTATCCGCCCCGAATACAATGGGCTGGTCCTGTACGCCAAAGATGCGATGGACGGATTGGAATTGGCCAACCGGCTGACCGACCCCGACAAACGGAGACAGTTGGAGCGACAGTGGCAGGAGCAGATGACGGCGGCGACCACGGTCACGGTTCGACCAAACGAAGAAACGGTGACGGAGGCGCCGCGTCGATCTGATGTTTCCCGTGAAGCACCAGTATTTACCCCGCCCGATTTTGACCGGCACATTTTGCGAAACTACCCGCTGTCCCATCTGCGGCCGTACATAAACGAACAGATGCTCTTGGGCAAACACCTGGGGCTTAAAGGCAACGTGGAGCAACTGTTGGAAAACGGAGACGAAAAAGCGTTGAAGTTGAAAGAAGAGGTGGACCGCCTGCTGGCGGAGGCGCGGGAAAACGGGATATTGCAGGCGCACGGAATGTATCGGTTTTTCCCTGCACAGGCGGATGGAGATGCAGTGCTCGTATATGACCCAAATGATATGAATCGTGTGTTGCAACGGTTTGATTTCCCCCGCCAGAAGAAGCCGCCCTACCTGTGTCTGGCCGATTTCCTGCGGCCGAAAGAGTCCGGCGTGATGGATGTGGTCGGGTTTCTGGTCGTGACGGCGGGCACGGGTGTCCGTGAGCTGGCCGAGGAGTGGAAGCAACGGGGCGACTATTTCCGTTCCCACCTCCTACAGGCAACGGCTTTGGAATTAGCGGAGGCGTTTGCAGAGCGTTTGCATCAGGTGATGCGTGATGTGTGGGGATTCCCCGATCCGCCGGAAATGACGATTAAGGAACGCTTCGGCGCTCGTTATCAGGGGATTCGCGTCTCTTTCGGGTATCCAGCGTGTCCCCGGCTGGAGGATCAGGAAAAGTTGTTTGCTTTGATGGAACCGGAGGCCATCGGTGTTCACTTGACGGACGGGTGGATGATGGAGCCGGAGGCATCGGTGTCTGCAATGGTGTTCGCCCATCCGGAAGCACGATATTTTAATGCAGAATAAGGGGGGGGAGAAAGGTGTCAGGACGAGATTTGCGCCAGTGTTTGCAAAACGGTTTGCTCGTCGGGGACGGGGCGATGGCCACGTACCTGTACCAACAGGGCATACCGGTGGGAATTTGTTATGAGGAGCTGTCGCTGACGCAACCAGATGTGATCCGTTCGGTCCATCGAGCCTATTATGAGGCGGGTGCGCGCCTGATCGAAACCAATACGTACGGTGCCAACCGGGAGCGATTGGAGCGCTACGGACTGGCGGGGAAAGTGACACGGATCAACCGTGAGGCGGTGGCGGTGGCCCGTTCCGCTGTGGGTGACGATGCGCTTGTCGTCGGGTCGATCGGGTCGATTTTGGCCGGGAGAGTGCCGCATTTCGACACTGAAGCGTACCGCGACATGTATGAGGAACAGGCCACGGCACTGTTGCACGCCGGGGTGGACGGGATCGTGCTGGAGACGTTTCTTGATTTGGAAGAACTGCTCTTGGCTGTGGAGGTGATCCGTCCGCTGACGGACCGGCCGATCATCGCGCAGTTGGCTTTGTTGGAAGTGGCACGGACACGGGATGCCTATACGTTGGATGAGGCATTCTCCCATTTGGCCAAAAGCGGGGTGGATGGTGTCGGGTTCAATTGCCGATTGGGGCCGACAGAATTGTTACGCGCGTTGGAACAGACGGTAATTCCTTCTGACTTGTGGATTTCCGTTTTCCCCAACGCGGGACGGCTGGGATTGGTTGACGGGAATTACGAATACCAGACATCGCCCGCCTATTTCGGTGAGTCCGCATTGCGATTGCGTGAGCAGGGGGTGCGCATCATCGGCGGTTGTTGTGGTACTACGCCGGCGCACATTCGGGCAATGGCCGAATCGCTCCGGGATTTGCCCCCTCTGCCGCGGGTGAACCCGAAAAACAAGGCCGAGGCATCCGCCCGCCGCGTGCCGATCCATTTGCGCCAACGCACCAAACCGACGATCGTCGAGCGGGTCAAGCGGGAATACACCGTCATCGTGGAGCTGGACCCGCCCAAGGATCTGGAAACTTCCTCGTTCCTGGAAGGAGCTGCTCGCCTGCATACGGCGGGAGCGGCGGCGATCACCATGGCGGACAATTCGTTGGCCACCACGCGGATGAGCAACATGGCGCTGGGGGCGATCGTCAAATCACAATTGGGCATTGATCCATTGGTCCACATCACTTGCCGAGACCGCAATCTGATTGGGCAACAATCCCACGTGATGGGACTGCACGCGCTGGGTATCGACCAAGTGCTGGTCATCACGGGGGACCCGACTCGAATCGGCGATTTGCCTGGGGCCAGTTCTATCTACGACGTCACCTCATTTGAACTGATCCGTATGCTCAAACAGCTCAACGAAGGCATTTCCTTCTCTGGCAAACCGCTGAAGCAACGGGCACAATTCGTGGTCGGTGCCGCATTCAACCCGCACGTGCGCCATTTGGACGCGGCTGTTCGACGACTGGAGAAAAAAGTGGAGGCCGGAGCCGATTTCATCATGACTCAGCCCGTTTACGATGCCGATGGAATCCGCCAGATCGCTGAAGCGACTGCCCATTTGGACATCCCGGTGTTTATCGGTATTATGCCGTTGACCGGTTACCGCAATGCACTCTTTTTGCACAATGAGGTACCAGGGATTAAAATACCGGCGGACGTGTTGGAGCGGATGAAAGACCTGAAAGGGGAAGAGGGAAGGAAAATGGGCGTCACGATCGCCAAGGAGCTGCTGGATGTGGCAATGGCGCACTTTCGAGGTATTTATCTGATCACACCGTTTGCGTATTGGCAAATGACGGAGGAGTTGACTCGCTACGTTCTCCAGGCAAAGCCGAACGCATTGGTACAGGGCGCCAGCGGGCGGGGATAATGTCGTCAATCATCCGTTTGAATTCTCTTAATCGGGATCAGCGCATCAAAATATAAAAATCCCGGCAACCTGTACGCTAAGGAGGCCGGGATTTGTTTATTCGGACTGTCAGACGTAAACTAGGTGGTGTGAGAAGAACTGTCCTGTAGGAGTGGTTTTTCCATTTTTCCCCATGGGGAATTGATTTGTTCACCTTTCTTTTCCTTGCCGGATTGATCGGCTTAGGCTATATTGAAACGTGTTTCGACAATTCCCATATTATCCGTAAGGAGTGGGTCCATGTTCTATCACCGTTCCGTGAAACTGACGGTTGGGCGGTCATGGATAATCTGGAGCTTGTGTCTTTGTTTGCTCCTTACCGGCTGTATGTCACCAATGGCGGCATCTGCTTCGCAATCGCCGGTGACGGTGCATCACGAGCTGGGTGAGACAACGGTGAAATCACCGCCTAAACGGGTGGTGCTGACTGATCCTTATCTGTTGGAAGTCACGTCGGCCATGAGGATTCATCCGATCGGCGTGGCCAAGGAGAATGAAAAACAAACGGGTATTCCAAGCTATTTGAAAGGGAGTATCCAAACCAACTTCAAGTGGGTCGGTACCAAACAGCAACCAGATTTGAACGCCATCCTCAAATTGAAACCCGATCTGATCATCGCCGATGTTGGTCAAAAGCAATGGTATCCTCAATTTTCTTCTATGGCGCCGACATTAGTGGTTCGGGGGACGGGAGCAGATCATTGGCAGAAAGTGGCCAATCTCCTGGGCGTGGTGTTTCAAAAAACGGGACAAGCACAGGCATTGCTGAAGAGAAGTCAGCAAACGGCTGATCGTGTCCGCGCATTGTCGTCCCGGTACCAGGGGATGAAAGTGTTGCCGGTGGAAGTAACTGGTCCCCATCGCGTGCGGGCGTACACGAAAATGTCGGATTTAGCCGTTTTGTTGGACGATGTAGGATTGGGGGTTTCCTTTTCTAAGCAAAAACAACCGTATGTGGATCTGGATGGCGGCAAATTGGCGGGTCTTCCTGCAGATACGCTGATCGTATTGCGCAAACCTTCGGATCCACCGGGTCAAATCAAAAAGGACCCGGTCCTACGGCAACTTCCGGCAGTCAAAGCCGGACGGGTGGTGGAATTGACGGCGGAATGGGCGTTGAAGCGAAATGGACCACTGTCCGACGAAAAACTGATGAACGAGTTATACGGACAATTAACCAAGGGTTTGAGCTGGAAAAATCCAGAACCGGCTCATCATATGCAACCGGCTAAGTCCGAACCTTCAAAAGTGGAATAAACGTCATGTAGATCAGGCGAAGGAGCTTGAGGATGAGGTACGATGTTATCGTGATCGGCGGCGGCCCGGCCGGGTTGATGGCAAGCGCGTCTGCCGGTATGCACGGCGCCAAAGTGCTGCTGCTGGAGAAGGGCGAAAAACTGGGAAGAAAGCTGGCCATATCGGGAGGCGGTCGGTGTAATGTCACAAATATCAAGGAAATCGATGAACTGATCCGGCACATCCCGGGAAACGGCCGCTTTCTCTACAGCGTGTTTTCCATTTTTAACAATCGGGATTTGGTCCGCTTTTTTGAAGAAATGGGGGTCCCGTTGAAGGAAGAGGAAAATGGGCGCATGTTTCCCGTATCAGACAGTGCCAAATCGGTGGTGCGGGCACTGGTGAAAAAGGTGGAAGCGGTAGGGACCGATATTCGCCTCAATATGCCGGTTCAGCGTGTTTTGTATGAAAACGGGAAAGTCAAGGGAGTGCTATGTCGAAACGGCGAGGTGTGGGAGGCGCCAGCCGTCGTCGTGGCGGTGGGAGGAAAAGCGGTTCCCCAGACCGGTTCCACCGGGGACGGCTACGCTTGGGCGGAAGAAGCGGGACATACCATCACCGAACTGTTCCCGACCGAGGTGCCGCTGACGTCGTCCGAGCCCTTGATTCAGAACAAAGTGTTGCAAGGCCTTTCCTTGCGCGATGTCGTTCTCACCGTCTACAATCCCCGGGGCAAAAAGCTGGTCCAACATCGCGGGGACATGATCTTTACCCATTTCGGCCTCTCCGGTCCGGCAGCATTGAGATGCAGTCAGTTTGTCATCAAAGCCTTGAAAAAGTCGGGTGCATCTTCGACACCACTGGTCATCGACCTCTTTCCTGATCATTCACAGGGGCAACTGGAACAACGATGGTGGGAAGTAAGGCAACAACATCCCAAGAAAACAGTGCGAAATGCATTGCGAGCGTTTCTGCCTGAAAGGCTGATTCCGGTTTTGATGGAGCGGGCTCATCTTCCCGAAGATCTGACCGTATCACATCTCTCCCGTGAGCTACTACAGCGACTTTGCCGGGAGGCCAAACACTTGACCATGATGATTGATGGGACATTGCCGCTGGAAAAAGCGTTTGTGACCGGTGGGGGTGTTCATGTGAAGGAGATCGACCCCAAAACCATGCAGTCCAAAAAAATGCGTGGTTTGTATTTTTGTGGCGAAATCCTGGACATTCACGGCTATACGGGTGGTTACAACATTACCGCCGCTTCCTGCACCGGATATGTGGCCGGCAAGAGCGCTGCTGAACAGGTCCTCGCAACTCTTTGTGAGGAACGAAATACTCTTTGAGGGAGAAGAAGCTTTTTCAGGCACTGTAGCGGAGTCCGTCAAAGATACGCCAATCTTTCACAAAATAGGGTGTTCAAAAACACCGTACGGACGGTAAAATAAAGGCGAATCAGTTCGTGGAATCATCGCAACCTCGTGATTCGCGGGAACGACCGACCGGGCAGTCGGAGGCGTTGAGGAGGGATTCCAGTGTTGAAGCAAGAAGTTGCGACGACGGCCATTATCACATTTTTGATTATCATCATTATGGTGTTGACGGCCCTGTATATACGCGAACGCGGTAAAAACAGCAAGTAACGATCAGACGGACTGCGCCAATTCCAAAGCCGGATCTTCGCCTTGCGCCCTGGCTGAAAGTTTTTGGGTGTAAAGGCGGATGCGGCTTTTTCTTTGCAAATAAAAAACCTCCCTACATCGGGGAGGAATAAAGATGGCTGTTGTGGGGTTGAATCATCAAGATGAAATCTCAGGTGGAGCTACCCCCATTTGTGGGACGAGCTGCTCCATTTGCGGGAAGAACTGCCCCATTTGCGAGAAGAACTGCCCCATTTGTGGGAGGAACTGTCCCAGCGATAATATCCGCCGCAATGTCTCATCCAGCGCCTCATGAATTTCTTCTCCATCTTGTGGCACATTCTCATGTGGCGGTACCAATATCGCATCATCATCGGGTCCATCATGGGCATATGATGGTAGGGATCGTAAGGCATCTGATCGTAAGGCATCTGATGGTAGGGATCGTACGGTATAGGATCGAGGGGCGGACAAGGCCATTTGGGTTTATGAGGTTTGTAGGGTTTGGGGTATTTGTGGGATTCTTTCGGCGGTAACGGCGGTGGGGACGGTGGCAGTGGATATTTTGGTGGTTCACCCATTCGACTTCACTCCTTGCATCCTTTTTGGGTACGCATCACAGTGTATCGTATGAATGTCTAGCTACGGACGTACCGGGTGTACACGCCCAACTTTGCGGCCAAACATGCCCTGTTCAGCGGATCATGGTCGCTTGGTTCCACTGCCGAAAAAGGATATAATAGAGGCGGCCCTGACTGAATATACAGGGCAGGAGGGAATGGGTGTTATGGAAGTGAGAAAAATCACCCCACGAGGGTATTGTTACGGTGTGGTAGATGCCATGGTGTTGGCACGGCAGGCGGCAAAAAACCTGGACTTGCCGCGGCCGATTTACATCTTGGGCATGATCGTGCACAACCGTCATGTGGTGAAGGCGTTTGAAGAGGAAGGCATCATTACACTGGACGGGGCCAATCGGTTGGAACTTTTGGAGAAAGTGGACAAAGGAACTGTCATTTTCACCGCTCATGGTGTATCTCCGGAGGTGCGGCGACGGGCACGAGAAAAAGGCCTCACGATTGTGGACGCCACTTGTCCGGATGTGACTCGCACCCATGAATTGATCAAGGAAAAAGTAGCGGAAGGCTACGAAGTGGTTTATATCGGCAAAAGCGGTCATCCTGAACCGGAGGGCGCGATGGGGGTGGCCAAGGGTCACGTGCATCTGGTAGAAACGGAAGAGGACATAGAAAAGTTGGATCTCAAAACGGACAAGGTGCTGGTGACCAACCAAACCACCATGAGCCAGTGGGACACTGCGCATCTGATGAACAAAGTGCGGGAGAAATATCCGACTGCAGAGATCCACAACGAGATTTGCCTGGCTACCCAGGAGCGGCAGGAAGCGGTAGCCGAACAAGCCAAAGGAACGGATCTGGTGATCGTGGTCGGAGACCCCCGTAGCAACAATTCCAACCGTTTGGCACAGGTGGCGAAGGAAATTGCCGGTGTCGATGCGGTTCGCGTCAGTGATGTGACGGAAATTCAACCGGAGTGGTTGTTTGGCAAAAAGTTGGTGGGAGTGACGGCGGGGGCTTCGACACCCACACCAATTACGCGCGAAGTGATTCAGTATCTGGAGCAGTTCGACGAAAACGATCCATCTACTTGGAAACCGAAACGAACGGTCAATATGAAAAAGCTGTTGCCCCCCGTACGGGAGAAAAAAGTGCAATAAAACAATCAACCGGGGTAATCCCCGGTTGATTTTCGTGCGAAACTTTCTGATAATTCAACCCAAGAAAACCACATATTTTCAAGCGATTACATACGCGTGTCGGGATACCGGGTCAGGATGTAATCGTAACATTCGTTCATGCTTCCGCGAAATTCCACCCGATGATCTTTTTTCATTGGATTGTACCATTGGAAATAATCATCTTCTTTGAGGATGGAAGGCGGATATTTTTCAGAATCCCGGATGACGTAATACATGGCTGACACCTCCTGATTCCTATTATGTTCAAAAAACTTGCAACATAATCATATTGAGGAGAGCGGGTGTCGAAGCCATGAAGACCCTTCACGTCAGAGTCGAGAACCGTTATCATGGAAAAGTAATCATTTTCCCTCGATATCCATTGCATGACGGATCGCCCCTCCGCTCCGAGGGGCCAACGGTAGACCCTGTGGTGAAGGAGCTGAAACGATGAGATGCAGCAGTTGCGAGCACTCTGTAACGGTCAGCGCCAAAGTGCTTGTTTGGGTGATCGGTTTGGAGGCTGGAAGCCTGTTGGAGATCGGGCTTCTTAACCTCTCGTTATTACCGACCGGGCTGAGGGAAGGCGTTTCCGTGGGGATCGGATTGGTTGTGGGTGGAATTTTGTTTCGCAAATTGATCACGCAACCTTGTGATTCTTGTCCGGTCAACAGTAAATAGGGTATGCTGAATCATTGATTTGTCCCGTTCAGCGGTTATCTTCTTCCGGAAGGCGGATGAGACTGATCGGAATCGCGACGGTTTCTCGTCCGCCTTCCCATTTGCCCCATGCCATGACGCCGTTGATTTTTTCGACGTGGAAACGGTCGGGGTGATCCTCCACCTCGTACACGACACCGGATTGGATGCGCGAAGCGTCCGTTAGATAGGAGCGGGCCAGTGCCCGGCGTTGACGCAGTACTTCGGCTTCACTCGTCATACCGAAACGGCGGGCGCGCGTTTCTTCCATCTGTAAGCGGTCTATTTCCAAACGAAGCTCTTCTTCGCTCATTTGACTGAACAGTTTCATATCGGCAGTCTCCTTGTCCAATCAGGTCCGTTGATGAAATGATATCATACTTCCTTTTTCGTTGTCCGCTGACCGGTTAGATTGCCGTCACGTTCCGCTTCTACTGTGATACAATGAAATCGAAATATTGGGGAGTGAGCAACGTTGGCGGTGATTCTGTTATTTATCGACGGGGTTGGCTTGGGGGAGGAATCCGATCACAATCCATGGTATGTTCGGCCGACTCCGCATATCGACCGGTTACTGGGCGGTCGTTCATTGGTCAGGAGCGCCGTTGGGCAGATCGGTTCGGATATGGTGTTGCTGGAAACAGATGCTTCTTTGGGTGTACCCGGGTTGCCGCAGAGTGCAACGGGTCAGGCCACTATCTTCACCGGGCGCAATGCGCCGAAAGCGATGGGGGCCCATCAGAGCGGTCTTCCTTTTCAACGTCTGCGAAAATGGGTGCAGACAGACAATATTTATCTGCAGATGGAGCGACGGGGATGGCGTGCGACCTTTCTCAATTGCTACACGCCAGAGTATTTCCAACGTCCAGCCACCCGCAGGGGATGGGTGTCCGTATCCACTGCCGCCCTGTTGAGTTCTCGCGAACCGGTGCGTATGTTATCCGAATTGTTGGCCGGAAAAGGAGTATACCATGATTTGACCCGGTGGACATTGGCCCGAAAAATTCCCGATGTACCCGTGATTGAACCGGAAACCGCTGTCGATCATCTGCTGGATGTGGCGCGGCAATACGATCTGGTCATCCATGAGTATTTTTTGTCCGATTTTGCTGGTCATAAACAGGACGAGAATTTGATGCAAACGGTCATTGACCATTACGATCGATGGCTCGGTGCATTGGTCGACCGCAAGCAGGCGGATGATGTCATCGTACTGGTAAGCGATCACGGTAACAGCGAGGATATTCGGGTGAGCACCCATACGAACAACCCGGTTCCCACATGGATCATTGGCGATGCTCATACGTGGCGGGAGATACCGCATCAGAAATGGGATTTGACATGCATTGTACCTCTTTTGTTGCGTTTGGTGGAAAAAAGACGTATCACCACATCATGAGGGGGAATCGGAATGGCACGACGATACATACCGCAAGTACGCTCGGCTGTCTTGCCGGATGATGGGGCATGGACCGAACTGAACGGTGAGGATGTACTGATTTTGTCCGTTACGGAATGGCAGGGTCAATTGAAAGTATCGAGCCGAGGATACGAATACGTTTGGTTGTATGATCGTCAATCCAAAGCGTATATTTTCTGCATCCGGATGTCCGACGGTGAAGAACGGGCGATCGCGTTCCCTCGCGAGCATGCGGGAACTTTGCTCCAGGACGGACGGGCATATGAGCCGTTTACGATCTTGGTGACTGATCAGCCGTTGGACAAGATCGGGGAACAGTCGCAATTTCTGCTGTTCCGGGATGTAAAACTGAAGCGACACCCGGAAGCAGGCTGGTAAAGCATTTGTGGCTGAAAGCCATCAAGAGACTCTGGACCATGGCGTGTCTGGTATTACGTAAGGGGGCAATGTTTTCACAACCGAGCGGAGAACCGGAGAAGAGCGAGAGTTCGCGGCAATTTTCCTTTGAGCGAAGCATATTTTTGCCTGCGTCCTGCGCTCCCTGGTTCGGAGCGGTCATGTCTGCTTCCTTGCAGGGCGCAGGTGGAGCGAGCAGGAAAGTGACGCTAAACCATTATGATCAGACACATTGCTACTGTCCTCCATTTTTTATGCCGTGCCGATACCGAAGGATGTAACGGTGCATCACCCATTCCACCGCACCCATTACCATCCCGATGATGACGGCAGAACCCAATGAGATCCACCAATAGGACAACTCGATCGATCCGACGACCATGACGCTCAGCATAAAAACGGTTCCTGCCACGGTGGATGGACCGTTCCCCAACCAGGGCAAAATCCATCGGTCGGCAAAATGTCCGACGACCGCAAAAAACAATGCCAGAATGAACGGAATCATCGTATGCTGGTAGTGTACGTCGGGCAGCAAATGAGGGGCCGAGTCCAGAATGGTGGCGTAAATGATGAATTTGAGTAATCCGTTCATCTGTTTCCTCCAATTGGCGACGGTTGAATCCCTCCGTCCGGGGTTAATGGATGAAACCGGGGGAATCCTATCAATGAAGGGATAGAAGGAGGGATCCGCCGTGTATTTGACTGACAAGGAGCGCCCCATCATCATCCGGGCGTTGGAAAAAGTGCTGGAGACAGAACCTGCCTATGCACGCGCTGATGAATACAAAAAGTTGCTGGATCGCCTCAAAGCGGAGGATTTGGCTCAATATGAGGCATCCTTGGGTGAAATTCACAGTCATGATTATTATGTGGATGAAGTGTGAGGAATATGAATAGCCGGCCGCTGAACGATGCGGCCGGTTTTTTATGCAGAGCTATGAGGAGTAGCCGGAAACATAAGCGCTAATCAATTTTGGCGCCGACCACTTTCCAGTTTCCATCCGTCTCCGCCTGCACCGTCCCGTGTTCACGGATGTAGTTGGTGATCAATTCGGAGACCTCCACATTGACCTCTCGTACCACCGGTTTTCCGGCAAACATGTTGTATCCGCCACCTCCGCCGGCGCGGTAGTTGTTCAGCACGATTTCATATTCCTTGTTCATGTCCAAAGGTTGACCGTTCATATCGGTCAGTTCGGTGATCCGTTGTCCTTCCGGCTTGGAGACGTCGATGGTGTAGCGAATGCCTTCCCACATGTCGTAATTATAGTGTTGCGGTTTCGGATACTCGAAGATTGGATTGACCGCAATCGGGTCCGAACCGTTGTTTTGCTGAAAATAGGTGGCCGATCGTTCCAATGCGTCTTTGATGTCTTTACCGGTCACTTTGATCACTTTCAGCGTGTTGGGATAAATGTAAGTGCTTAATATATCGCGCACGGTCACATCGGACGGCAGCCCGCGAATATCGTTGCTGAACAGCGCAGTGGAGGAGATTGTGGCACCACTTGCCTCCATCTGTACCCGATTGATGAACTGGATCAATGCCGTATCGTGCGTGCGCGTATACATCGGGTCCTTTACGGTCATGTCACCTTGGATCTTACCGACGGGTTTGTCCAGAAACTCCTGTGTTTGTTTCTCGTAGGATTCGATCAGTTTGAGCACTCCCGGGTCGGGTTGGACTCGGGACGCTTCGAGAAGTTGCGCTTTTTTCTCCTGTACAATCCATTTGCCGTGAGATTGGATCAGTTTCATATCGACCACCGACAGGTGGGACCCCCATTTGTTGGGTTCGGTGATCAGGACACTGTTTACGCGGACATCGGCGATGGGAACATGCATGTGACCGGCCAAAATGACGTCAATCCCCGGCACTTGTGTGGCCAATTGATATACCTGATTCTCCCCGTCGCTTTCCGGTAGAGGGATGATCTCGCCGTTCGGTCCGATTTTGTGTTCCAAACCGCCGTGATAGGAGACGAAGATCACGTCCGCCTTCTCTTTTTTCTTCATAATCGGCACCCATTTTTTCGCTGCCTGCACCACATCCACAAATTCCAGATTCTGAATGTTTTTGGGATCTTCCCAGCGCGGCACAAACTGCGTGGTCAGCCCCAGGACACCGACGCGCAGACCGTTGGGCATTTTGATGATTTTGTACGGCTTGGTGTAGACCTGATCGGTACCCTTCAACAGGGTGTTGGCTGACAACCAGGGGAAATCCGCTTCACCCCGCGCTTTTGTAAACACCTGCGGACCGTAGTTGTATTCATGGTTCCCGATGGCCATCGCATCATATCGCAGATGGTTCATCACCAGCATCATCGGATCGATCGGACGGTTATCCACCCGTGCGTGGTAGTACGCCATCGGCGAACCCTGGATCGTATCACCACTGTCCAGTAGCAGGGCATGCGGATTGCGCTGACGGACTTGTTTGACCAGGGTGGCGATCTTGGCAAGACCGTGGTCTTTCGGTGCATTTTTGGTGTAATCCAGTGGCATGATGTATCCGTGTAGGTCGCTGGTGGACATGATGGTTAACAGCATGCGTCGGGGCGGGGTGTCTTGGGTGGCTTGGGCGACGGGATAAGCTGCGAGGATGAGGGCAAAACAAAAGATGAGGATGATGGACGCCACCCAGCGTGGGGGTTTGAGATTCACACTTTTCTCCTCCTTCTGGATGGAAAGCTTCTCCACGATTCATTTCCAGTCTATCTATTTTGGGACAAAAAGGAAAGAACACTTTGCTGTTGATGATGCATTTCCGTGGAAAGTCGTCTCGCTAATGTTTCTGCATCCTTACGACTAGAGCGTGGCTGATCACTGTTCGCACCAGCCTAACCCGTTCACAAACATTGACAGGCACTCTGTTTTCCGTTACGCTGTTAGTTGGAATTAGGAGCAGGTACTAAACCAGATGGTATGACCGCATCGAAGGCATAGATCCTATATGGAAGGGGAATGAAAGATGGCCAAATTGATGGAAGGTAAGCGGGTGCTGATCATGGGCGTGGCCAACAAGCGGAGCATCGCTTGGGCGATCGCCAAATCCCTGCACAATCAAGGAGCGGAATTGGCGTTTACATACCAAGGTGAACGGTTGGAACGCAAAGTGCGCGAACTGGTGGATGCTGAAATGCCGGGCTCGATGTTGATCGAATGCGATGTTACATCGGACGAACAAATTCAATCAGCCTTTCATAAGATTGAAGAGGAATGGGGCAGCCTGGACGGCTTAGTCCATAGTATCGCTTTTGCCAAGAGCGAAGACCTGAGCGCTCCGTTCTACCAAACTTCGCGTGACGGATACGCCCTGGCGCAAGATATCAGTGCGTACTCTCTGGTCGCCTGTGCCAAAGCAGCCAAACCGCTGATGAAAAACGGTGGCAGCATCATTACCATGACGTATCTGGGATCGGAGCGTGTCCTCCCCAACTACAACGTAATGGGCGTGGCCAAAGCGGCGTTGGAAGCGAGCGTCCGCTATTTAGCCTCTGAGCTGGGACCGGATGGAATCCGGGTGAACGCCATTTCGGCCGGACCGATCCGCACGTTGGCGGCCAAAGGGGTTAAGGACTTCAACTCCATACTGCATGTCGTGGAAGAACGCGCGCCGTTGCGTCGGACGACCGACCCCGCAGAAGTGGGGGATACAGCCCTGTTCTTGTGCAGTGACTTGTCCCGCGGCATTACCGGTGAGGTAATCCATGTGGACGGCGGATTCAATATCATGGGAATGTAAGGTATTTGTCAAAATCTCTCGTTTGGGGTATTGAACTCCCCGTCAAAATGTGATACGTTTGTACTCGTGAAATTGAGCTAGTAGGATCCAGGATTCACTTAAAGGGTTGGGACCTCACAGGACTAACCTTCCCCCGTGGTGAACGAGCAGATCCTAGCGGAATATTGGCTCAAGACCAAATATTTCCTAGGAAGGGGGCCGAAAGGTATGGAATACTCCACTTTCGGAAGACATGTGGCCATGGATGCGTGGGGCGTTGATTTTGATCTGCTCAACGACGCCTCCTGGTTGGAACGCCAAATGGTGGAAGCGGCCAAGAAGTGTGGAGCGACGGTTTTGTCCGTTCAATCCAAACAATTCAAGCCTCAGGGTGCTACGGTTCTGGTATTGCTGTCAGAAAGTCACATTTCTATCCACACCTATCCTGAAAAAGGGTTTGCAGCATTGGACTGCTATACCTGTGGCCACACGGTTGATCCGATGCTGGCGATCGAGCACATGCTGGAAGTCCTGAAGCCGACGCAAGCGTTCCCGAAATTGCTGAAGCGCGGCGAAGGCCCAATCGAGGTCGTTCAACCTATTTTAACTGAGAAAGAAGTTACGGTTTAAAACGATTTGTCAGATGAAAATAAACGCCCCTGACATGGGGCGTCTTTTAAATGCACTCATCTCTTTGTAATCCTAGGAATAGCAGTCCGCATTTGACAAACCTGAATCGATAGGGGAAATAAAAAGCCCACCCGTTGAAATACGGGTGGGCTTTTCTTTATTATTCCTGTGCGATCCGGCGTACAGCGTCGGGATCGGATTGAGCGAGAGCCCGTTCAGACTTGGCTTCGGCTGCGTCGGTTTGTACGCTTCTGATCCGTGCTTTGACTTCCGGAATGGCACCGGCACTCATGGACAGCTCGTCCAGACCCAGTCCGACGAGGATCTCCGTCATGTTCGTGTCACCGGCCAGTTCGCCGCACATACCCACGGGGATACCCGCTTTTTTCCCGGCAAGGCAGGTTTGACGAACCAAACGGAGCACCGCAGGATGGGCAGCGTCGTAGAGATGGGCCACTTGTTCGTTGCCACGGTCGGCGGCCAGCGTGTATTGGGTCAGGTCGTTGGTACCGATGCTCATGAAGTCAACTTCTGGTGCCAGCAAATCGGCTGTTACCGCTGCGGCCGGCACTTCGATCATGATGCCGACAGGAATCGTTTCAGCGACTTGGACGCCTTCATTCACCAGCTCTGCCCGGCATTCGGCCAGCAGTTCTTTGGCTTGACGGATTTCCGAGACATTCTCAATCATTGGGAACATGATCCACAACGTTCCGTGAACGCTGGCACGAAGCAGGGCGCGCAACTGCGTTTTGAAGATCTCCGGGTGGGAGAAACAGAAACGAATCGCGCGATGACCGAGGAACGGGTTTTCTTCCTTGGGCAGGTCTGCATACGGCAGATCCTTGTCTCCTCCGATATCCAGGGTACGAATGATGACCGGATTCGGATTGAACGCTTCCAGGACCCGACGATAAGCTTCGTATTGCTCTTCTTCCGTCGGCCAATGATCGTTCTCCAGATAGAGAAACTCGGTTCGGAACAGTCCAACCCCTTCCGCCCCACTTTGAAGGGCCAGCTCGATATCATTCAGGCTGCCGATGTTGGCAAACACCTGAATCCGTTTGCCGTCGGCCGTGCGGGCATCCTCTTTGGCCGCCGCCAAGGCCTGCTCACGCCGTTCCCGTTGCCGGCGCATTTCCTCCCGTGCCGCCTGTTCGGCCTGCGGGGCAGGATTGCGGGTTACTTCACCCGTCGTTCCGTCCAGAATCAGAGTGTCGCCGTCTTGGATCTGATCAAGCGCTTTTCCGAGTCCCAAGACGGCCGGAATTCCCAGTGTGCGGGCCATGATGGCGGCGTGCGCCGTTTTGCTCCCCCGTGCGGTGATCATGCCGGCGATTCCTTGCGGGAATTGCGCGGTATCCGAGGGGGTCAGCTCCTCAGCCACGACTACGGAACCGGGTTCCAACAGCGACGGATCAAACGGCTGACGCCCTGTGAGAATCAACAGCAAACGGTCGCCTACGTCACGGATGTCATCTGCCCGAGCCTGCATGTATTCGTCAGGCAGAGCGGCCAACATGTCGCTCATTTCCTGTGTGACGGTGGCACAAATCGCTTCGGCGTTTTTCGCTTCGTCGCGGATGCGCCGTTCCATCTCTCCGGTGTAGGCAGGGTCGCTCAGAAATGCCAAGTGAGCGTCAAAAACGGCCGCTTCACTTTCGCCCATCCGTTCGGCTGCGGTTTCCCGCAAACGGCTGATTTGCTCTTGAGCCTGCTCGACCGCTTGCTTCAAACGCGTCACTTCATGTTCCGGATTTTCGACTGTTTGAACGGTAAACTCAGGCCGTTCCTTACGCCACCACACGGCACGACCGATCGCCAAACCGGGGGCCGCACCGATGCCTTTCAACAGTTGGTCGGTTTGCATGTCAATCCCTCTTTTCGTCGACAATCCCGTTTTTGCTCAGATGAAGGCGGTTTAGCAGTTTAGAACGTGATTTTGATAAATCAATGGATCAATGTGGCGATCCGGGAACCCTTTCCCCGAGTCGTTCTCCACGCGGTGGAGTCACTCTCGGGGAAAGGGTTCCCTCCATTCACCACTTGCCAGACACGTCCTAGAAATGGAGGTGATCCCCCTCCATCAACTTGTTATTCTCCCAAGTTTTCCAGACGCTCCACCAGCGCGGACACAGCTTGTTCGGCATCCGCTCCTTCGGCGCGAATCGTGATTTCATCCCCTTGTTTAACTGCCAAGGACATCACGCCAAGCAAGCTTTTGGCATCTACTTCTTTTCCGGCTTTAACCAAGGTGATTTTGCTTTCGAATTTGCTCGCTTCTTGCACCAGCAACGAAGCCGGACGAGCGTGCAAACCGCTTGGATGTTGAATGGTCAGCTTTTTTTCCGTCATGTGCCATCACTCCGCTTGTTCTAATTTTTCTACTCGCGTTTTGAGGTCCGCGATCACTCGATAGTTGTTCACCAACCGCTTGATCAGGTTTAATTCCGCCATGGCGGTCATCAAGTGGTCCTGTGCATGGATGACGAGAAACGGAGCGGCGGTGTCATGGGTGTTGTCGGAGTCGGTTTGTACCAGTTCCGTTTGATACCGGTGACCGGCGGCCAACTCTTCATCCGCTTTTTTTAGGTGGTGTTCCGCAGTGACGAAATCGAAGTTTTCAGCTGCATCCAGTGCTTCGTACGCTTCTCCGCGGGCATTGCCGCCGTGAAGGACGATATGAAAGATGATTTCCTCCAGGGTCAACGCTTTCACTCCTTCGGTGGCAGGATCCGCCATTGTGACCAAGTCCGAACGGCGGAGGGACGTGGTCAGGTGCATAGCATGAGGAAGTCTGATCTTCTATCATTCAGGTAAGCGTTCATCCTGTTGAATCAACCGCAATACCTGTTCCAATACCCGGTCACCGTCCATGGTGGCGAAAGCGACCGGATCGACCAGATCCCATGGGATGCCACGTTCACTTGCCGCTTTGGACACCTCTTTTTTCAAGTGGCGCACTTGCGGTTCCAGCAGGGCGACATCACATTTTTTTTGCCCTTGTTTGAAGGCGCTGATGCCGTCTGCATCCGCTACCAAGGAGATCCCGCGTCGGTCGGCGGCTTCCTGCACCTGCTTGGCCAACCGGCTGGAGGTAGCACCCCAACTGCACAAGATCAGCAATCGGATCGGTTCTTTCATTAAAATCCCTCCGCGTATTGAATGGGTGTGTGAGACAACCGCCGACAAACGATACCTGCACCGGAGCACTTGATGTATAGGATAGAACCCGTCTACAGTTTTGGGAACAAAAACGAGGGAATCACCCCTTATTTTAACGCAAGTTTCATGCCAATTATCAATAGAAGCTCGCCAATTTGCAAACAAGAAATAGTGTGCAATTTTCGGTTGCACACTAGAATGTGTCTGGTCGTTCCGGAAAGAGACAATGTTTTCCCAGGCGAGCAACTGGCCAAGCCGGCCAAGCGAAGACCCGGAAAGCACAGGAATGAAATCGTGGGCATTAAGCGAAGCGTACTTTGCCCGCGTCCTGCGCTCCGGGTCTGAAGCGGTGATATCTGCTTCCTTGCAGGGCTCAGGTGGAGCAAGCGGGGGAGGCAATTGGACAGTAATCACCAGACATGCCCTAGTACCAAAGCCCTGTTTGTTTCGAGTGTGTACTTTTTCCTTCTCGTTTTCCCCGCTCCATACGATCGGATAGGGGGGACCGCAAGATAACGCGAATGTAAGCCATTACAAGAATTTGATTGTAACAGTTTGGTCAAAAACGGTCATGTCGACGGGGAGCGGCGTGACAATCCGCACAGATGTATGGCCATTTGTTCCGGAATGGACACGGAGAAGGTCTGGGACAATGTATCCAATACACGCTGCCATGCGCGAATGTTGGACGGAGATACCTCAGATGGCTGACTGTCTGATTCCGGTTGCGGACACTCCGGAATTTGTCCGTCTAATCGGGCACCAATCCATTGGTCAATCCAGGTGCCCACGTGCATCCACAATCCCAATTCTCTGTCCGCCGAGAGGTCAAATTGCTCCCGCACCACGTCCATCTCTTTTTGCATGATTCGGCAAAACAACCTCGGATTGAGATGGCGGGACGTTTCCAACAACCCTTGTTCCACCAAGGAGGGAATCCGGTCATATGTCAAACGGTCGGACCGAGAAGGGAAGATGGTAGCGGTCCGCGTGGCTGAAAGCAATTGTTTCAGCCGCCCCACGCCTTCCGGCTGTAACATTTCCCATGCAGGAAGATAAGGAACACCCGGCAGTTCCGGCGCAACGGTGCCGACAACTGCGATCAGTCGGTGCGTGCGGGCAAGGTGTTCTAACAAGGGGGAGCGTCGGCTTTCCGGATCGATCCGGACAGAACGAATGGTCACGTCGCGATCCGCATCGGGCAGATGTTCCCTCAGCCAGTTTTCCAATGTGACGGCGGCCCCTTCACCGGTGTAACAGACCGTGGCGATAATGCGGCTTGGAGGACGATCCGACAGGGTAGTTGGCAATTGCGCTGCCCGGCGAACGGCATCTGCGACTTCCTCCAGTCGGTTTTCCGTATACAATGCCTTTCGTCCGGCTTCGATCACCATGGGCAGGCTGACGTGAGGAACCGTCTCCACCGCTATGCCCAATTCACGGCTGATTGCTTCCCCCATGGTGGTCAAAGAGCCGATATCCACCAACAGCAACACGCCGGCCCCTTGATCGATCTGTCGCACGGTTTGCTTAATCCGTTCAAATGCGACGGATGAAGGTTGATGAAGCGGCATATCGACGGCATGAATCACGGGAGATCCCAGCAGACTGTTGGTCACGTCGGCCATCGAATGCGCGGCGGATTCTCCGTGCATGGCTACCAGAACGGCCACCCGGCGTTCTGGGGATTGTTTCTGGTCTCGTGGAGAGAGGATGAGTGCAATCAATTTGACTTCCCTTGCAGGTAAATCCAATCCCCAGCGCGCTTTGATATGGGTGGCGATACATTCCGCAGCACGGATATACGGATCAGGGGCCGGTGGAATTTCCGGTAGGGAAGACAGGTTTCTTCTCCGCTCAGGGTCGTTCAGCCAAGCTTGCATGTGAAGCCCCACAGCGGTCAATTGATGGACGCCCACCGGAGAAGGCAAGAACGCTTCCGCCTCGGAAACCGCTTCGTGCAGAATCTTGTACAATTCCGGTTCGATCAGGCGAGCGCCTCCCGACAAATCGTCCACATCCTGACGGGAAGTTTGCATCAATACACGGACATATTGATCCACCACTTCCTCCAGTGATTGTGACATTCGGGTATCATTCGCTCCACTTTCCTGCATTGTCTGTTTGCGGCGCACCAGTTGTTCATATATATTGGGGATCTGATCCGCCTTCCTCTGCTTGCGGGGAAGAGGTTTTCCGTCAATTGTGGCCGTTTTCTTCGAGGCTTCCTGCAACACCGTCTGGGGCAAATCCTCGATCGTGACAGTGACGCGCGGCCCGGGCTGTTGAAGGTGACGCAGAAAAGCGCGGGCACAGGCGATTTGTACGTCAGATTGCAATTGACCGATGTTCCCCTTGCAGGGGTAAGTCAACAGCATCTGTCGGCATTCGTCGCTCAGGGTAAGCGGAGCGCCCATCTTTTCTTCTTCTCGCTCCAAAAACCGGCGCAACAATATTTCCCGCTCTTCACGTGTGCGTTCGCGCAATGGCGGGAGGGTAACTTTGACGGAAAAGCGCCGGTAGAGCGTTGGCAACAGCACGGTTTCCGGTGTTTCGGTGGTGGCGCCGATCAACAGGACACGGGCGCGGCGTTCCATAGTGGTTTCTCCCAAACGACGAAACACGCCCTGATCGATGAGATAAAACAGCATTTCCTGGCCAGCAGGAGGAAGACGATGGATTTCGTCCAGGAACAGGACACCACCGTCGGCCCGTTCCACCAGCCCCGGCCGATCATTGACGGCACCGGTGAAAGCACCCTTCTTGACACCGAACAATTGTCCCATGAGCAATTCGGGATTTTGGGCGTACTCGGCACAGTTAAATGCGACGAACGGGGCGTCGTGCCGCAATCTGCCTCTCTCCGCCGCAATCCGGTACAAAGTGTGGGCCAAATGGCTCTTCCCCGTTCCGGTCTCACCGGTTATCAGCATGGGTAATCCGTGCGGAGGGTACATCACTGCGGCGAGTGCTTCCTCCAAAACCGAGCGCAAACTGTGTTTGGCCCCAACGATGTCGGTAAAAAGTTCACCAACTGAAGCTTGTCGGGAAGAGGGGGACATGGAATCCGGCGCCCCTTTGCCGGAGTTTTCCTCTGTTTTCGCGGGAGGGTGAGGGAGATATTTCACAGGTCGTCCGGGAATTTTGCGTGCTTTTCCCTCTCTGACCAATTCGTTGAGATAACGACTGGCTGTGGATCGATCCAAATACAACTCCCGCCCCATCTGTTCCGCGCTGATCCCGTGGGGGTACTGTTCACTTAATGATCGCAACGTGTTTTCGACCAGATCCGTTTTTTTCATGGGTAACTCCTCCCGTTCCTTCTTATCATACACACTTTGCACACTATAGACCAGCTGTGAGCGCATGGGAATTATTGGGTTTGTGGGGGAGGGGTTACTGGGAGCTGATCCATTGATTGATCAGACACAATACGATACGGGGAGAGAGGGATCATGTTTTTCCCCGAAGTGAAGGGATGAGATGTAGCGAGAAGCCCACGGCGACCAAAGGGAGTGCCTCTGGTGCTTCAGCCGTGTGGGCAAATTACATGTCTGAGTTTGTTGATGACAATCAAAACCAAAGGTAGAATCATGGGAGGAAAACAAATAAAAAGGGTGAAGGGCATGCGATTGTTGGAAGCGGTGTTGCAACACAATGCGTCGTTTGTGGAAGGAAAAGGATATGAACCGTATAGGACGAGCAGATACCCGGATAAAAAAATGGCGGTACTCTCTTGTATGGATACGCGTTTGACGGAATTGTTGCCCAAAGCGATGAATCTTAAAAACGGCGATGCGAAAATCGTCAAAAATGCAGGAGCAGTCATCACCGATCCGTTTGACAGTGTGGTGCGCAGTCTGTTGGTCGCCGTCATTGAACTGGGAGCGGAAGAAGTGTTTATCGTGGCCCACCACGGTTGCGGCATGGGTGCTATTCAGCCAGAAAAAACACTGGAAAAAATGGTGAACCGCGGAGTATCCGCCGACGCGGTGCTGACACTGCAAGGAGCGGGAGTGGATTTGCACCAATGGCTGGAAGGGTTTAAATCAGTGGAGGAAAGCGTGAAAAAAAGTGTGCAAATGTTGCGGCAGCATCCGTTGTTTCCGCCGGATGTGCCTGTTCACGGTCTGGTCATCGATCCGGAGACGGGCAAGCTGGATCTGGTGGTGGATGGATACAAAGAATGACCTTTTCCCACGAGTGACCTTTGAGCATAAAGCAACAAAAGCGAGAGAACATGGGGAACCTAGCATCTTGAAGGGATAGCAATTTGCTTGCGTTCCAGGAGTTTTGCTGAAAAAAAGCCCAGCGGCACAAACCGCTGGGCTTTTTTCTTACGGTTATGGTGTGGTGGGCGGGGAGGCATTGTTGGATGAACCGGTGCCACCCGTTTGGCCAGTATCGCTTCCCGTTTGACCAGTACCGCCACCGGTTTGACCGGTATCGCCACCGGTTTGACCGGTATCGCCACCGATTTGACCGGTATCGCCACCTGGTTGACCAGTACCGCCGCCCGTTTGGCCAGTATCGCCACCGGTTTGGCCAGTGTCGCCACCCGTTTGACCAGTACCGCCACCGGTTTGGCCAGTGTCGCCACCCTGTTGACCGGTGTTACCCGGTTGATCCATGTTGCCAGGATGATCGGTATTCCCTGGTTGTTGTGTCGGCGGCTCGTGATGTTGGTTATCCGTATTCTGATCTTGATTTTGGTTCTGATCCGACTGATGATCCGTCACTGGAGGCGTCCAAGATGAGCCGCCGTCTCCGCCCAAGGCGTCAAATTTGAAGTGGGAAACTTTTCTTTTGGCCAGTGCCTTACTCATCACGACGGAAAAGAATTTGGCTGGATACTTGCCGCCCGACAATTCCACCATATTGTCCTGTTTGCCGTTGTTGAAAAACGCCACCGCCATGACGTATTCCGGAGTGTAACCGACAAACCAAGCCTCTTTCCCGTGTTGGGTGGTTCCCGTTTTACCGGCCACATCACGCCCGTCAGGCAGTTGAGCTGCTTTGGCCGTTCCGTTTTGCACGACGTATTCCAGGATTTTCGTCATCAATTGTGCAGTTCGTTTGCTGTAGACCTGTTTGACTTCGACCGGACGGTCCAGTTCCTTTTCTTCGTTGTCCCGGCTGACGATTTTGGTAATAGCGTGCGCTTCGTACATCTGGCCGTTATTGGCGAAGGAGGAGTACGCTTGCGCCATTTGCACCGTGTTGACGCCGTGATTCATTCCGCCCAGTGCCATCGCCGCCAACGAGCGGTCTTCCTTGTCCGGATTCAACCCCAACTTTTGGGCATATTTGTAGGCCGTTTTCAATCCCACTTTTTCATTGAGAAGCCAGACCGTCGCCACGTTGAGTGATTTGGCGGCCACCGTTTTCAGCGGTACATAACCGTGAAACTGGTGATCGTAGTTGTCGGGTGAATATCCACCGACCGAGTATGGTTCATCCCGTACAGGCGTGTTCGGCCCATATCCTTTTTTCTCAATGGCCGGAGCGAACACGGTTAGGGGCTTGATCGACGACCCAGGCTGCATAGGCTGAGTTGCGAAGTTGATGTACCCCGGCAGGTAGTTGCGTCCGCCGGCCATCGCCACGATCTGTCCATTGTGCTGGTCAACGATCGTCGCCCCGGCATCCAGTTGATCGTGGTTTTTGAACAGCGACGGATCTTTCATCGCTTGCTCGAGCGCATTCTGTGCATCGGGATCCAGACCTGTGTATACCCTGTAACCGCCGCTGGTCAGTTCCTGTTCGCTGATGTGATATAGCCTTTTCGCTTCTTCGATGACGTAGTGTTTGTAGGCAGCGTATTTGTCTTTCTTGATGTACTTTTTGAGATTGTCCCGATTGACAACCAATGGTTTCTTGGAGTAATACTCTCGTTGTTTTTCGGTGATCAGGCCCGCATCTTCCATCTTTTTCAGCACGATGTTGCGTCGCTTCAGAGCCAGTTTTGGGTTGTAGTATGGGTTGTACCCCTCGGGCGACTGCGGCAGACCGGCCAGCAGGGCAATTTGGTCGATACTCAGATCTTCTTTGGTGATATCTTTGCCGAAATAGATCTTGGCAGCCATTTTGACGCCACGGACGTTGTTGCCCAAGTAAATGTAGTTGAGATACGCTTCCAGAATCTCGTCCTTGGTGTATTTGCTCTCCAGGTTCAACGCGATGGCGATTTCGTTCAGTTTCCGCCAGATCGTTTTGTCCCGGTTGTCCAAAATGGCGTTTCGCGCCACCTGCATGGTGATCGTACTGCCGCCCTCGGCGTTGCTCATCGTCAGGATGTCCTTGACCAATGCCCGGGCCAATCCTTTATAGTCAACACCGCTGTGTTCGTAGAAGCGGCGGTCCTCCACAGCGACGAACGCTTTCGGCAGCATGGGCGATTTGATGTCTTTCAGCTTCACGTATTCCAGAGGGGCGTCGCCTAATGTGGCAAAGCGAGTGCCGTTTCGGTCGTAAAGACCGGAGGCGAAATCCATCTTTTTCAGGTCGTTTAGATCGTATACCGTCGTTACCATCAAGACCGCGATGGTAGAAATAATGATCAATAAAAAGGAAGTAAGGAAGACCAGAAGCCACCATTTTTTGCTCGCTTTGAAGTTAAGAAGATATTTTAAATAAAACTTCGGAAATCGTGAATTCATCCCATCACCCCTCCTAAACAATATATAACATAACTGGTAGACCGGGAATTTGAAACTTGTATAACATTCACGGCAGTCTCATGCTGTGACGGACGATATGTGTACGATATCTCCCGATTCCTCTTTTTTTCTCCACATATACATTTATTCGTAAGCGTGTGTTTTTTTCCGCCATGTTTTCCCGGGAATATAGAAAGCAGTAGACAGCATGGCTGGACGCAAGTTTTTGCCCGTGTTATACTCGAAAAGAGTGTTATGTTAACCATTTGATATTAATAAGTTAACATTAATAGGAGGGGAAACATGGCCCGGGTGACGACCCGATATGCTGAACTGTTGGAGAAAAACCGGCGGTATTTGTGGAATCCCTTCACCCAAATGAAGGAATATTTGGACGATGAACCTGTCATCGTCGAACGGGGCGAAGGAGTAAAACTGATCGACGTCAACGGCAGGGAGTATTACGACGGCAATGCTTCAGTCTGGCTTAACGTTCACGGTCACAACCGACGGGAACTAAATGAGGCGATCACGGAACAACTGGGAAAAATCGCCCATTCCACCTTGCTGGGGGCAGCCAACGTGCCTGCGTTGGAGTTGGCGGAGCGATTGGTGCAGCTGACGCCGGACGGACTGAACAAGGTGTTTTATTCGGATAGCGGGGCTGAAGCGGTGGAAGTTGCCCTCAAAATGGCGTTTTTGTACTGGAAACACCGTGGCCGTCCGGAGAAACGGCTGTTTTTGGGAATGACGAACGCTTACCACGGGGATACGGTCGGGGCGGTCAGTGTAGGTGGGATCGATTTGTTTCATGCGTCATTTGACGCCCTCCTGTTTGAGACGGAAAAAGTGCCCTATCCCTACACGTACCGGTATCCCGGAAGTGAGGAAGAATGCGTTGAGGCCTGTTTGGAAGCGTTGCGGCGGAAGTTGGAGGAAAAGGCGGATGTCATCGCCGCACTGATTGTCGAACCGATTGTACAAGGCGCGGGCGGCATCATCACCATGCCACCGGGATTCCTAAAATCTGTTTCTGATTTGTGCAAACAGTACGACGTATTATGGATCGCTGACGAGGTGGCTACCGGATTCGGTCGAACCGGCAGGATGTTCGCATGTGAACACGAGGGAGTGACCCCCGATCTGATGGCGCTGGGTAAAAAGATCACCGGCGGTTATTTGCCGGTAGCGGCGACATTAGCCACAGATGAAATCTATGACGCATTTTACGGAGATTACGCTGAGTGTAAAACCTTCTTTCACGGTCATTCCTACACGGGCAATCCGCTCGGATGTGCGGTGGCGCTGGCTAATCTGGATCTATACGAACGGGAGAATCTGATCACACACGTGCAGGAAGTAGCCGAACATGTAGCCCGAGAGTTGGCTCGTTTCCATGAGTTGCTTCATGTGGGCGACGTCAGGCAGCGCGGACTGATGATCGGCATTGAATTGGTGCGGGATAAAAAGACCAAGGAACCGTACTCATGGGAAGAAGCGATCGGTGTCAGGGTATGTCGTCGGGCGCGTGATTTGGGCTTGATCACCCGTCCACTGGACAATGTGATCACCTTCTTGCCGCCGTTGGCCGTCCGTAAGCAGGAAACGACGGAGATGCTGGACATCTTGTATCGAGCCATTGCCGAGGTGACCGGTCGATGACGCGCGGACTTTTTGTGACGGCAACGGATACGGAAGTGGGCAAAACTGTGGTCACGGCGGGTTTGGCATTGGCACTCCAGGAACAGGGCTTACGCGTCGGCGTGATGAAACCGGTACAAAGCGGGCATTTGGGAGACGCCCCCGAAGGGGACGGGGGACGTTTGAAGCGGTGGACCGGAGTGGAAGCGAAACCGGAGGAAATCGTGCCATATTCGTTTTCTCTGCCAGTGGCTCCTTGGATCGCCGCTCGTACTGCTGGTGTCACGGTAGATAAAACCGGGTTGGTTGAGCGCATCCGCACGATGGCGGAACGATACGACCTGCTGTTGGTGGAAGGAGCGGGCGGCTTGTTGGCGCCGGTCGGTCCCGATTGGACGATGGCGGATCTCGCGATGGAGTTGGGATGGCCCCTCGTGATCGTCGCCCGTCCCAATCTGGGAACTGTGAACCATACGGTGCTTACCTTGGAGGCGGCACGCAGTCGGGGACTCCAACCGTTGGGTGTGATTCTCAACGGGTACCGCGAAGGGGACCAGGACCCCAGCCTCGAGGCCAATCCGGAAATGATCGAGCGGTTTGGCGGAGCACCTGTGTTGGGCCGGATTCCGTGGATGACGGAACCGATGACAGCGGAAAAGCTGCGGGACGTATTTACCCGTGCATTGGATGGTGGTGGTGCACTGATGGAAAGGCTCCGGTCAACTGCCTGGGTTGAGTGAAAAACCCATTCTCAAGGACCACGATTATCAGACACCGCTCACGTTGTTGGTATACGGTGCAAACCCATCTCCTGGGCGGGCAATCCGCATCCGTTGAACAAGAGAAGGGTGACCATATCTCGATACCGACCTTTTCACGAAGTGAAACAGGAGAGAGAACGCCTGAGGCGGTCCTAGTGATAAATCAACAGCTGCGAATTGCGAACATTTCAGATTGGAAAGGGGCAGTTTTCACATGTGGGAACAACAAACTGTCGGGAACTGTTGGGAAACATTGGCGGATAAAGCATTGGCGGGCGAATGCCTGACACGGGAGGAAGCATTGTCGGTGCTGCGGGCGGACGATGACGAACTACTGCCGCTGTTGCATGCAGCCTTTCGAGTTCGCCGCCATTATTTTGGGAAAAAAGTGAAACTGAATATGATCATCAACGCCAAAAGCGGTTTGTGCCCCGAAGATTGCGGATACTGTTCGCAGTCCATCGTGTCACAGGCACCGATCGAAAAATACACCTTTCTGAAAAAGGATGTACTCGTGGAGGGGGCCCGTCAAGCTTGGGAGAGAAAAGCGGGTACATACTGCATTGTCGCCAGCGGCCGCGGCCCATCGGAACGGGAACTGGAGGAAGTAATCGCTGCCGTTCGCGAAATCAAGCAGGAATTGCCGATGAAAATCTGCGCTTGTTTGGGCATTTTGACAGAGGATCAGGCGCGGCGGCTGAAAGAGGCCGGTGTTGACCGTTACAACCACAACCTGAACACCAGTGCTGATCATTATGCCAATATCACCACCACGCATACGTACGAGGACCGGGTACAAACTGTGGTGACGGCCAAACAGGCGGGTATTTCTCCTTGTTCCGGATGCATCGTAGGGATGGGGGAGACAGATGATCAGATTGTGGACGTGGCATACGCGTTGCGCGAATTGGATGCCGATTCGATCCCGGTCAACTTTTTGAACGCGATCCCCGGCACGCCGTTGGAAGGAATGGACGAACTCAACCCGCGACGTTGTCTGAAAGTGCTCTGTCTGTTCCGCTTCGTCTGCCCCACCAAGGAGATTCGCGTCTCCGGCGGTCGGGAGGTCAATCTGCGTTCGTTGCAGCCGTTTGCCTTGTACCCAGGTAACGCCATCTTCATTGGGGATTATCTCACAACGCCGGGGCAACAGGCGGAGCTGGATCATCAAATGATTCGGGATTTGGGATTTGAGATCGAGGAGTGTGCGCTGTGAACCTCTGGGAAGAAACCTTGCGCGAACAATTGGCTCGTTTGGAGCGGGAAGGGCGTCTCCGTTCCCTGGTGCCGGTCTCGCGTGCGGTGGACCCGGTGTTGGAACGAGACGGACGATCGCTGATCAATCTCTCCTCCAACAATTATCTGGGATTGGCGAACCATCCGGAGTTGATGGAAGCAGCTCAGAAAGGGGCGAGACGGGGAGCGGGTGCGACCGCTTCCCGTTTGATTGTGGGTCATGACGAGGAGACGGAACGTTTGGAACAGGAGATCGCCGCTTTTAAAGAAACGGAAGCCGCACTTGTGTTCGGATCCGGGTATACGGCGAATATGGGTGTTTTGTCCGCCTTGCTGCAACGAGGCGATGCAGTGTTCAGTGACAAGTGGAACCATGCGAGCATTATTGACGGCATTCGCCTGAGTAGGGCGACGCTGTTTCGGTATCGTCATCAGGACATGGATCATCTGGAAGCGCAGTTGCGTCAGGCAGAGAAAAAAGGCATTCGACGCAAGTTGATCGTGACCGACACGGTGTTCAGCATGGATGGGGATGTGGCTTGCTTGCACGACCTCGTCGCACTGAAGGAGCGTTACGACGCGGCATTGATGGTGGATGAGGCCCATGGCGGAGGCGTGTTCGGCCCCTATGGGGAAGGGGTCACTCACCACATGGGATTGGCTGGCAAGGTCGATCTGCATATGGGCACGTTCAGCAAGGCGTTTGGGGTCGTCGGTGCGTATGTGGCCGGCAGCCGGACATGGATTTCGTATCTCGTCAATACGTGTCGTCCCTTTATCTATACCACAGCATTGCCACCCGTCGTGATCGAAATGATTCGCACCTCCCTCCGGTTGGTGCGAGAGGCGGGAGACCGGCGGACCGCGCTTCATCGAAAAGCGACCCGTTTTCGCAACCGGTTGAAAGCGTTGGGTTTCAATGTCGGTCCGTCCGAAACGCAAATCGTCCCGTTGATCGTCGGTGACGTGCACGCTACCGTCAAACTGAGTCAATCTCTGATGGAGAGCGGGGTGCTGGCCGTTCCCATCCGTCCGCCTACCGTCCCAGAAGGAACTGCCCGACTGCGGTTTTCCCTGATGGCGACCCACACGGACGAGCATCTCGAAACTGTGATTGACGCGATTGAGCGGGCGGCTCGAACAGAGGGTGTGACCATCCATGATTGAAGAAACGTCTGTTTTGTGGTTGGCGGGTTGGAGCGCCCCGCCCTCCGTCTGGCAGCCGGTCATCGATCGCTTTTCCCGTAGCGATCCCCGCATCCGTCACCAACTGGTTGATGTGCACACTTTATTGGAAGGGGAAAGCGGAATGCCCCAGCAGGATCACGACTGGTTGGATGATGGGGTGTGGTGGGTAGTGGGCTGGTCGATGGGTGGGATGATGGCGTTGGAATGGGCGCGGATGGTTGCTGATCGTATACGGGGGGTTTTTGCGATCGGCGTGACGGATCAGTTCGTCCGGTCGCCTCGCTCACCTGACGGTTGGGATGAACGCGTGCTGCGGCGGATGGAACGGCGGTTGCCGGATGCTCCGGAACAAGTGCTGGCCGATTTCGACCGTCGGATGTTTTCTCTCGAAGAGGAGAAAGCAGGTTGGCCCATTCGGTGGCGTCAGTCATACCGAAATCAGCAGCAACCGGATGTTTCCGGACTGCTGGCTGGTTTGCACTATCTTCAGCGTTATTCGTTTCCGGATTCACCGTTGTCCGTTCCTGTTTTTCTGCTGCACGGCGAAGACGATGCGATTTGCCCCGTCTCAGGTGCCAGGCGTTTGGCCCGCATGCTTCCAGAGGCGGAATTGACAGTATGGAAAGGTGCAGGGCACTTGCCGTTTTGGACCCAACCCGAACGCTTTCATTTCTGGCTGAAGGAGCGGATGGACCGTGCTACTGGATAAAAAACGGGTGGCCCGTCAATTTAACCGCCATGTATCCACATACGACAATTACGCGGTTGTGCAGAAGCACATGGCCCATCATATGATGCAAACGCTGTCGGAGCGCGACGTCAGGGTGGAGCGGATTTTGGAAATCGGGTGCGGAACGGGGTATCTGACGCAATTATTGGCGGAGCGGTACCCTTCGGCGGCGATCACGGCGGTGGATTTGGCCGAAAACATGGTGAAAGCCGCGAGAGATCGATTGGGTCATGAGGCGACTGTTCATTTTTTGATCGGGGATGCGGAAACGATGGAGTGGGACGAGACATTTGATCTGATCATCTCCAATGCCACTGTGCAATGGTTTGGTGCTCCCGAGCATTCGTTTCGCGCATTGATCGACCATTTGCAGCCCGGTGGATGGATCGTGTTCTCCACATTCGGCCCCGACACCTTTCAGGAGCTGCACCAACAATTTCGAGAGGTGGAGCGTGCTCTTCGTCTGCCTTCGGGCATGCACGGATTGCGCCTGCGCCGCCCGGAGGAGTGGGAGCGCATCCTCCGATATGCCGGATTGACGGACGTGGGATCGATGGTTCGATGGCATCGGTTGGAATATCCGGATTGCTACGCCTTTCTGCAATCCATCAAGCAAACGGGGGCCAGTTACAGCGCTTCCTCCGCGGCTCCTCTGTCCGTTCAACGCAGCTTGCTGCACGAAGTGGTTCGCCGGTACAACCAGGTGTATCGGTCCAAATATGGTGTATATGCTACGTATCATCTCGTGCAGGTA
Organism: Polycladomyces subterraneus; assembly: GCF_030433435.1. NCBI lineage: Bacteria > Bacillati > Bacillota > Bacilli > Caryophanales > Thermoactinomycetaceae > Polycladomyces > Polycladomyces subterraneus. The sequence continues at coordinate 13,612 of NZ_JANRHH010000037.1, read as the reverse complement.
TGGGGGCGAAAAGGGGGGTGAACAATCGATAAACGGATTCCAAGTGGATCAGCTGGTTGATGAACTGACGGAGGAGAGGAAACATGCTCATCCGGCCAATTCGGGAAGCTGATGCGGAAGCGTGGTTGAATCTGAAAAGGGACGCAAGGTCTGATGGCTTATCTGGACGCTGTGGGAGGACGGGTTCGTTGCAATCGTTATCCCGCCTACTTGGTGGTGGGCATTCTTCAAGTCTGGAGAGGCAAGGGATTGGGAACGAGTCATGGAGGAGTGGGAACGGCAAAAAGAAATCCATCGTCTGGAATTAACCGTGATCATGCTTAACCGTGCGGTCATTGCATCTATCGGAAAATGGGCTTTGAAGTGGAAGGGGTCAAGCGGCACTCGCTCCGGGTGGCGGGTGCATATGTGGATGAATTTTTGATGGTCAAACTGCTGTTGATACGAAAAAAATCCCCGCACGTAATAGGGGGATTCTGGTTGTTGATATGGTCCGCGGGTTCCGAATTCCCCGGCTTACGCTTCGCGCGAGACAGGAAATTCGGACCCGCTCCCTGAAAAAATCGCGAGTGGTTAGACTGTTTGTGTCAAAAGAACAAACTCAAGGTTTTTGTTTTATTGCGTATTGGATGCATTCAAGGTGGAATGCTTGCGGGAATAGGTAAAGTAGACGATCAACCCGATCGTCAGCCAGATCAGAAACGCCGTCCAAGTGATCCACAACAATTGGGACATCAGGAAAGCACACAGCACGATCGACGCTGCCGGAACGAACGGGACGGCGGGACAACGGAATCCCCGCGGAAGATCGGGCTGGGTTTTACGCAGAATGATCACACTGACGGAGACCATAATGAATGCGAACAAGGTTCCAATGTTGACCAATTCTGCGATTTGGGTGATCGGCACCAACGCGCCGATCAGTCCGGCGATGATGCCCAACAACCAGGTGACACTGTAAGGGGTACGGTATTTTTTGTGTACGCGGGAAAACCATGCGGGCAACAGCCCATCTCGCGACATGGCGAACGCCACGCGGGTTTGGGCGTAAAGAATCACCAGCATCACCGTCGTCATGCCCACGATGGCACCGAGGTCGACAAACGCGGCGAACCAGTTTTGGCCGGCGATCTTCAGGGCAAGCGAGACCGGATGGTCTTCATGCCCGCGGATTTGCTGATAAGGGATGATCCCTGTCATAATGGCGGAAACCACCATGTACAATAAGGTGCAAATCCCCAATGAATACAATAATCCCCTCGGCAACGTGCGTGCCGGATCACGTGCTTCCTCGGCCGCAGTACTCACCGCATCAAATCCCAGGTAAGCCGAAAAGACAATCGCCGCAGCGGTAAAGATGCCTTTGGCTCCAAAAGGAGCGAACGGTTGCCAGTTAGCCGGCTTCACATAAAACACGCCGATCAGAATAAACAGCAGGACCACGCCGATTTTAACCAGAACCATCACGTTGTTGACCCGCTTGGACTCTTTGATGCCGCGGGACAACAACAGCGTGATCAGCATGACGATCAAAAAGGCGGGCAGGTTGAACAGCGTCGTCTTTCCGGGTACGGCCCCGGGGGCCGCCGTCAGAGCGTCGGGCAATTTCAGTCCGAATCCGCCGAGCAGCGATTGAAAGTAACCGGACCAGCCGGATGAAACGGCGCTGACGGCGAGCAAATATTCCAATACCATATCCCACCCGATGATCCAGGCGGCTAGTTCGCCCAAAGTAACGTAGCTGTATGTGTACACCGAACCGGACACGGGAACCGTGGAAGCGAACTCCGCGTACGCCAAAGCGGAAAATGCGCAGGCCAGTCCGGCGATGACAAATGACACCATCAATCCGGGACCTGCTTTTAGCGCACCGGTACCGGTCAAAACAAAAATACCGGTGCCGATGATGGCGCCGATGCCGAGCAGGGTGAGATCCCATACACCCAATTCCCTTTTCAGACCTTGGCTTTGCAGACTGTTATCAATGAGCGAACGGACATTTTTTCTTCGAAACAAATCCAATTCCAATACCCCCAGGCAACAATGTCTCCACTTCGCGGAATAGTATCGCAATTCTGTCCAGAGAGATCATCACTTCACATGTTCTATATATTAACGCGTTGGGGTATCAAAAAGCAAAGGAAAAAACAAGAAAAAAGCCCCGGTTATCCGGGGCGCGGCTGCTGACAAAGTGATTGAGACGGGAATTCGGAGCTTGCGGACTTTGTCAACAACCTGACCCCAGTTACCCGGGGATTTGTCATGTTCGTTATAATTACTGATCCAGATGGATCGTCGATTGCGTGTTCAACGACGAGCGCTTACGGGAATACGTGAAGTAAATCGCCAAACCGATGGCCAGCCAAACGGCGAAGCGGATCCAGGTCAATAGAGGTAGATGCGCCATCAGGAAACCGCAGAAGACGATCGCCAAGAGCGGAATCCATGGCACCGCCGGGCAACGGAATGCACGGGGCAGATCCGGTTGCGTTTTGCGCAGGATGATGACGGCGATCGAGATCATGACGAAGGCAGCCAGGGTACCCATGTTGACCAGTTCCGCGATGTCTCCCAGTGGAACCAGTGCGCCAATTAACGCTGCAACAGTTCCCAAAATCCAAGTCGCACCGAAAGGCGTGCGGTATTTTTCATGTACGTTGGAGAACCCTTTTGGCAACAGGCCGTCACGGGACATGGCGAAAATGACCCGTGTCTGTCCGTACAACATCACCAGCATCACGGTGGTCATCCCGAGAATGGCACCAAGGCTGATGAAACCGGCGAACCAGTTTTGTCCCACCATATTCAATGCCAGCGCGACCGGACGGTCTTCATAGCCAGCGAATCGTTGGTAAGGTACGATCCCGGTCAAGATCGCAGTGACCACGATGTACAGCAGGGTGCAAATTCCCAACGAGTACAGGATCCCGCGGGGCAGGTCACGGCCGGGATTCCGCGTTTCTTCGGCCGCCGTGCTGACGGCGTCAAAGCCGAGGTACGCGAAGAAGACCAGTGCCGCCGCGTTGAAGACGCCTCCCCAGCCAAACGGCATAAACGGTTGCCAGTGGGCGGGTTTCACATACCACACACCGACGAGGATAAATGCAAGAACCACCGCCACTTTCAGGACCACCATCACGTTGTTGGCTCGTTTGGACTCCCGAATCCCGCGCGCCAGCAAGAACGTGAGCAACATGACAATCAGGAATGCCGGCAAGTTGAAGTAGGTCGTTGTGTTTTTCAAGGCTCCCGGTGCTGCGGTCAACACCGTCGGCAAGTGGATACCAAACCCCTCAAGCAGGGATTGGAAGTAACCCGACCAACCGGCGGAAACCGCACTGACAGCCAACAGATATTCCAGAATCAAGTCCCAACCGATAATCCACGCCCAAAATTCGCCCATGATGGCGTAGCTGTAGGTATAGACGGAACCGGCCACCGGTACGGTCGAGGCGAATTCCGCGTAGGACAGCGCCGCGAATACACAGGCCAGTCCGGCGACGACAAAAGAAAGGATCAGTCCCGGTCCCGCTTTGAGCGCACCTTCACCGGTCAGCACGAAAATCCCCGTGCCAATGATGGCACCGATGCCGAGCAGGGTTAGATCCCATGCACCCAACTCCTTGCGCAGAGTTCGACCTTGTTGCGTGGTTTTGATTAGATCAGGAATGCTTTTTTTGCGAAAAAGACTCATGTAAGACCCCCCTTGAAAAGAAACATGTGCGAATGAAAGCTCTCGCTACATGATTATTCGCCGTCAATAAAGTTCATCCCTTTCGAATAATCAGTCAATTTTGGCGCGGAAAAAGAATTGGTAGATGATTCCCTATTATCTGTATAAAAGGGAGACAGATTGCTAAGGATATGTTACGTTTTTCATGTATCCCCAATAAAGGAGGCAATTGTGCATGTTCAAAACCCTGCTGGCTTCGTTGGGAGTGGGCGCCGCCAAGATTGATCTGATACTCGATGATGCCACCGTCACCATGGGTCAACCCGTCAACGGCAAGTTGGTGCTGACCGGTGGGAACGTGGGACAGAAAATTGAAAAATTGACGGTCGAATTTCATGTGACATCAGCTTTTCAACGCGGTGACCAAACAATATATGTTGATGATACAGTATCCACAATCCCTGTGACAATGGATTCTTTTACCATCCACCCCGGCGAGGTGCAGGAATTTTCCTTCTCGTTCGTCTGTCCGGCGTATTTGCCGGTGTCCTCGGTACATACGAGATATGATTTTCGCAGCAATCTAGCGATCGCGGCCGGGATCGATGCCAAGGACCGGGACACGGTCGTCGTCCGACCGCAAGGGTTGTTGCGCAATTTCTTGGAAGGGTTTCAGCGATTGGGATTTATCCCCCGCTCGGAGGGATACACCGGGATCAGGAACGGTGGCGTGCAAATTATCCAGTTTCAACCGACCGACTGGATGCGAGGTGCATTTGATGAAGTGGTGTTTTCATACACGCCAGCTCGGACGCAAGAGCGGATCGAAGGGCATTTTGAGTTGGACAAGAAGACACAAGGCTTGATCGGCATGCTTGCCGATCACCTGGATCTGGACGAGAAAAAGGGGTATTTCCGTTTTGAGGCGGCGGAGTTAGCCACCGTCGAACAGGCAGCGGAAACCATCAAGCGGTTTATCGAACGGAACACGCAGGGATTGATCACAGGGTAGGGGTTGTCTGGTCATTCGCTAACGTGAGAGAAGGGTGGCCTGAATCGTGAGCGACCTTTGAAAAGTCCTCCGGACCGTGTGAGGTTGAGTCCTCAAAAATTCTTAATGTATATCTAATGCCCCCCAAAATGCGGGTGTGCTATTATTTGAATCGTAAGACATGGAAAAGGAGGAAGTGTCATTGTTCAAGACATTGCTTGCATCGCTCGGAATCGGTTCCGCACGCATTGACCTTGTGCTGGATCGCGATGAAGTCATTATGGGCGAAAAAGTAACGGGTCAACTGTACGTCTACGGCGGAAATGTGAAGCAGGAGATTGAAGGGCTGTCCGTCGATCTGCGTTTGCAATCCCATCACGCCAAAACGGCGCAGGAAATGGAAGAAACCGTTTGCACAATCGAAGTGACCGACGAGGAATTCACCTTGCGTCCGGGTGTGGAAATGAAATTTCCGTTCTCATTCGTATGTCCGTACACTTTGCCTATTTCCTCGATCAATACAAAATATTACTTTATGTCCAATCTGGAAATCGACAACGGGATCGACGCCAAGGATCGGGACTTCATCAAAATCAAACCGGCCGGGCCGATCGAGCAATTCCTTGAAGGCATGTACGAGCTGGGAATGGAGCTGAAATGGGAAGGATTGTCCGGGAAAGAGGACGAGTATTTGCAAATGTTCCAATTCCGCCCGACTGATTGGCTTAAAGGCCAGGCGGATGAAATCATCTTCTGGTATGATACGGTCAAATCGAAAAAAGAACTGCGTGGCTTTTTTGAGTTCGACGGACAGTTTGCAGGCGAAGGTGGGGATCTGGCTGACTTCCTCAACTTAGACGAGTCTTCCGGTGCTTTCGTGTTTACCCGGGAACAACTGGCAACACGGGAGTCGGCGGCGGAAACGATTCGAGCTCATTTGAAACGCCATTTAAAAGGGCTGAAGGTTTGACAGTCAGCATCTAACCGGTTTTGCATATGGGATCTCCCTCAGATTGAGTCAAAGATATGATTTCTTAGAGGCGCTGTCTTCCACGGCAATTTGGGTGGAAAATCAGCGCCTTTTTCATTTGTGGAGATTTTGTGACAGAAAAAAAGGACCGCTGCGTCGCGGTCCTTTTTCTTATCCCCAGATCACAGGATTGCCGGTTTCTGCAGACGCCTGGAACAAGTTGATCAACGGTTGAAGGATGTAGTCGAAGTCTTTCCCCGATATCATCCGCTTCTCCACTTGTAGCATACGGGGCAGCCGTTCCCCATCCTGAATCGACAGGGTGGACAAGATGTGGGCACCGGAGTGGAGATCTTGAAATAAAACGCCTTCTCCATCAGATTTTCTTTTCTGTTCGAAGCGGATGGACCGAAACAGGATTTTTTCCACCTTCAGATCCCGCTCCGCCAGTTTACCGACGAAAAACCCTTCTTCATCCAGGCCGATGGCAGTACGATCTTGTCCATTCCATCCTAGAAAGCTGACTGCATCGGAGTTGTGTAGGTAGAGCATTTCCCCCGTTTCTCCGTCCATGAGAAGGACGCCCGTTCCCAAATCGGTTCCCTGTCGAACATTATTCAGTTCTTCCAAGGCCCTGCGAGCCAGTGCAGCGTCCGTTCGCCCCTCGTTACCGGAGGGAAGTGCCTCATACAGTGCCGGGAAACGTTGCCAACCAGCCTGCTCCAACACTTGTAAAAAACGAGTGTATCCTTCCCAATCGGTGATCCGTTCGTCTGCATACCATAAGTTGGGATGTGGACAACACGATCCCAACCACTCGTCAAACATGGCGAGATATTCGTCAAACCGTTCGTATTCCATTGGAAGGTCGAGATCCGGGTAACCTTCCTCATCCGTCACGATGTAGGGACGAATAGCTTCCGGAGGCGGTTCGGTGATCCCCTCCCGGAAACAGTTACAATACACGACAGCATCCAGTCCCATCATCCTTCTCCTTTCTCACAGGGAGTGTGGTCATACCAGGTCCGAGGAAAGGGGTGGTCTTTTTCCCGCGAGCGACATTGGCATGTTGCGAAACAGGAGCGAGGGGAAAAAGACACGCGATCTGACTGATCGAACGGTTTGCGGACGTTTCGTAGAGTCGATGGCAGGTGACGGCTCCCGTCCTTTGGTTGGACATGTCATGTCTCATTGTACCACAACCGATCTAAGACCACCGCTGTTCGTATATAACCGTGTATTCCAACCGTTTTACACGAAATTAGTCGAAAAAGCGTCATCATCTTTGCAAAATCGTGCTTTACATCAGAGGGGGAGCTGTTGCATAATTGCATGAAAAACGATACAATGCACTCTTGATTTTCATTTCAATACAATGCACTCTTGATTTTCATTTCAAAAAGGAATGAGTTACACGAATCAATGATGGTGGAAAGGCGGTGAACCGATGGATTCCGGTTACATATACGCAACGTATCTCATACAAGGGGCATCGGATTTGGAGAAGAAAGCCCGCGGTATCGCTGTCGGATTGACGGTAGGGACATGGACTGAGTTGCCTCGGGCAAAGCAGGAGAAGATGGCCCCCTATTTGGGTAAGGTGGAAGAAGTCGCTCGGCTGGAGCCGGCTGTTGATGGTACACCTCGCGGTCGAATCACCATCGGGTATCCAGTGCGCAATCTGACGGCTGACCTGCCGGCCGTGTTGACGACCGTATTCGGTAAATTGTCGATGGACGGCAAAATAAAATTGATTGATCTGCAATTGCCGGATGAATTTTTGTCCCGTTTTCCGGGACCGCGGTTTGGCATCGAAGGCATCCGCGAGCGTTTGGGCGTACACGACCGGCCGCTGTTGATGAGCATTTTCAAGCAATGTATCGGTCTTCCCCTTGACGAGTTGGAAACGGAGTACCAAAAGCAAATAGAAGGTGGCGTCGATCTGGTCAAAGATGACGAAATATTTTTCCGGGACGATTTGGCTCCGGTGGAGCAACGGGTAAGTGCGATTGAACGGCGCAACCGTGCTTGGGAAGAGCAGACCGGTAAGAAAGTCTTGTATGCGGTCAATCTGACTGGTCCCGTCACGCAATTGCTCGATCGGGCCAAGCGCTTGGTCGAAGCCGGAGCTTCCTGCCTGCTGCTCAACGTGGCGCCGTATGGATGGGATGTATTGCATCGATTGGCGGAGGATCCGGACATCTCCGTTCCGATCATGGCGCATCCGGCGTTTACCGGTGCCATTTACGCATCCCCCGATCACGGGCTGTCCGCCGCGTTGCTGTTGGGCAAATTCCTGCGCTGGGCGGGGGCGGATATCGTACTGTATCCGTCACCGTACGGCAGTGTGGCCATGCCGAGAGAAGAAGCGCTTAAAGTGGCACAGCATCTGCGGGAGAACAATGGAGCACACCGACCGGCATTCCCCGCTCCCTCGGCCGGAATCCATCCGGGGTTGGTGCCCGTGCTGTACCGCGATTTCGGCAGGGACGCGATTGTCAACGCCGGAGGCGGTATTCACGGACATCCGGATGGGTCGACGCAGGGTGGTCGCGCTTTTGTCGATGCCATCAAAGCGGTGGTATCCGGTGTGACGTTGGAGGAAAAAGCGGAAACGTCGGCGGCACTGCGCAAGGCTATTGATGCGTGGGGAGTGGTGAAAGCGTGACGCAAGCGCGCAAACGCGTCATTTTTTGCGACTTTGACGGCACGATTACGAACAATGACAATATCGTGCAGATCATGAAACACTTTGATCCACCCGGCTGGAATCGCATCGTGGATGATATCCTGTCGCGACGGATCAGTGTTCGCCGGGGCGTGGGGCAGTTGTTTGCACTGCTTCCATCCGCCCGGAGGGAAGAAATCGTCTCCTACGTTCTGGAACAGGCTGAGATCCGGCCGGGATTTGAGGAATTTCTGGCATTTTGCCGCGAGAAGAACATCCGCCTGCTGATCACCAGCGGGGGAATCGATTTTTTCGTCTATCCGATTTTGTCCAGATTCGACATCCCCCGCGACGACATTTACTGCAACGCCAGCGACTTTTCAGGGGAGACGATTCAGATCCTGTGGCCGCATTCCTGTGACGAGCACTGCGACAATGACTGCGGCATGTGTAAAACCAGTATCATCCGATCCTTTTCTTCGGAGCGGTACGAAAAAATCGTGATCGGCGACAGCGTCACCGATTTGGCGGGGGCCCGGTTGGCCGACTGGGTGCTGGCGCGGGGCTACCTGCTGGAGAAATGCCGGGAGCTGAATCTTCCGCACGCGCCGTTCGATACCTTTTATGATTGTATCGACCGGTTGAGCTCCCCGGTTGGTGTGGAGTGAGGAGGAAGGCAACGTGACAGTGAACCAAACAAGCAATCGGGGGATCGAAGTCCCGCTCGAAGCGGTGCAACAGGCGTTCGATACCTTACGGCAGATCAAAACGCGCTTGGCCGAACGCGGTTGGTTTCCCGCCACGAGCGGCAATCTGTCCGTCAAAGTGGCGTATGGCGAAACACCGGTGATCGCCATTACGGCCAGCGGCAAAGACAAAGCGGTGCACACCCCGGAGGACTTTTTGCTGGTGGATGAAAACGGTGTTCCGGTGGCGCCCACGGAACTGAAGCCGTCTGCGGAGACGGCGGTGCATACGGCGCTGTATCGGAAGTTTTCAGAGTGTGGGGCGGTGTTTCACGTTCACACCGTCTCCAACAACTTGGTTTCCGATTTGTACGGTGACGACGGGGCCGTCACCTTTACCAACCATGAACTGATTAAAGCGTTGGGACATTGGGAGGAAGGTGCCAGTGTCACGGTACCGATTGTGCTCAACCACACCCATATCCCTGCATTGGCAGCTGCAGTGGAACGGGTGGCGTCCTGGGACAGCCGGGGCGTGTTGATCCGCAACCACGGGATTTACGCTTGGGGGGAAGATGCTTTTTCCGCTTTGCGCCATTTGGAAGCTTGGGAGTTTTTGTTTGAGTATGAAATCAAGCGGCGTTTGTTGATGAGTAGGTAGTAGAGCAGGGCGATTATTTCAATCATTTGGTAAATAGAGTTTTTCATATGAGAGGAGCGATGACGATGGCAAGCATCCGCATTCGAAATACGGGAGAACGGATCGAAGGAGAAGCAAACGTTCGCGCTTTTCTGGAAGACCAAGGTGTGTTGTACGAACATTGGGACACAGAAAAACTGCCGGAAAAGCTGAAGGACAAATTCGTCCTGACCGATGAGGAGAAAGAGGAGATTTTGCGGGCGTACGACGAAGATATCCGCTCATTGGCCGAGCGCAACGGCTATGTGAAATGGGATGTGGTGGCGCTGTCACCGGAAACGCCCAACTTGGGCGAGTTGCTGAAGAAGTTTGAGCAGGTTCACGTTCACACGGAAGATGAAGTAAGAGCCATCGCCGCCGGCAACGGCATTTTTACGATCAAGGGCAAAGAGGAAACAGGCTATTTCGATGTGGAACTGTCCGCTGGTGACGTCATCTCGGTTCCGGTGAACACCCCGCACTTCTTTACGCTGATGGAGAACCGGCGAGTAGTGGCAATTCGCTTGTTCATCGACCCGTCGGGGTGGGTGGCCCATCCGGTGGATGACCCGGCATTTCAACCGTAACTGACCATCGGAGAGGGGTTCTCGATGCGAAGCGGAGGCCGTCTCCCAGCCTAATGGCTGATGAAGAAATACAGAGCGATGCTGAGACGGCTTTCCACGTTATTGAGTGTTGATTTGGACTATCCTGTAACCCAATGCGAGTATACCGAATCTTCGACCGGATGGAATGTTTAGGAATTATTGTAAATCAGATAATGCAAAACGATTGCGAGGGAGGAGAGGGGATATGTCAAATTACCATCCGTTGACGGAAGCTGAAGCGGTTCAATACGCGCGTTCCATTCCGGGATTGTTTTCCGATGGGGCTGTATTAACCAGCAGGGAAATCGGGGACGGCAATCTGAATCTCGTGTTTCACATCCGGGAGGAAGGCCGGGAAAAGGGGGTCATTCTCAAGCAGGCACTCCCTTATGCCCGTGTGGTCGGTGAATCATGGCCGCTCACGTTGGATCGGGCGCGCATCGAATCCGAAGCGTTGCAGGTACAGGCGAAACTGGCGGAGGGTTTGGTTCCTCGTGTGTACAAGTATGATCCTGACTTGGCTCTGACAGTCATGGAAGACCTGACCGATCATATCGTGATGCGAAAAGGGTTGATCGCTCGTCAACAATATCCGTATTTCGCCGAGCACATGGCACGGTTTTTGGCTCGAACGCTCTTCTTCACCTCCGATTTTTATGTGGATCGTCAGGAGAAAAAAGAGTGGGTGCGCCGGTTTCTTAACCCGCAAATGTGCGACATCACCGAAGGATTGGTCTTTACCGATCCCTATTACGATGCAGAAACGAACTCGTTCAACCCATTGATCAGGACCGAGGTGGAAGCGATCTGGCGGGATGATGCGCTCAAGCGGGAGATTGCCGAATTGAAAGAGGCGTTTATGACGCAGGCGCAAGCGTTGGTACACGGCGATTTGCACACGGGTTCGGTCATGGTTACGGAGACGAGCACCAAGGTGATTGACCCGGAATTCGCTTATTATGGGCCGATGGGCTTCGACATCGGTGCATTGTTTGCCAACCTGCTGTTGTCTTACGCCTCTCACGAGGGACATACCGCGGACGAAGAAATCCGAATCGCCTATCAAGAATGGCTGTTGGAAACGATTGAAACCATCTGGAACGGATTTGAGGAACAATTTTCCGCTCTGTGGCAGGAGCATGTCACGGATGAGATGTGGCGTGTACCGGGATACCGTGAACGCTTCCTCACCCGCGTGCTCCAAGACAGTGCCGGTTTCGCAGGTTGCAAGATGTTGCGCCGTGTGATCGGGCTGGCCCCGGTAGCTGACCTAGAGACCATCGAAGATCCGCAGGTGCGCGCGGAGGCAGAAATGTTGGCTCTCCACATCGGTCAGGCGTTGATCAATCGGCGGAAGACGCTGGAAAAGATCGGACAGTTGACGGCTTGGGTCCGGGAAATAGCCAAAGAGAAGGTGGCGAAGTGAGATGACGATTTCGATGGAAAAAATCCCGCACCCACGTTCCGTTGTCTGGCAGGAAGACCGGCTCCTGCTGCTGGACCAGCGGCGCTTGCCCGCTGAGACGGTCTATCTGGAACTGACGACACCCGAGGAAGTGCGAGAAGCGATCGTGAAACTGGCGGTGAGAGGGGCGCCGGCGATCGGTACGGCGGCGGCGTTCGGGATGTATCTGGGAGTGAAGGATGTGCCGGATGCGGATGCGGGCCGATTATGGTCCACCTTGCGCCGGGTGGGGGAAGATCTTCGCTCTGCTCGGCCCACTGCGGTCAACCTCTCTTGGGCGCTGGAACGAATCCGGAGGCGGTTGGAAACGCTGAAGGAACGCCCGGTTTCGGAGCTGAAGGCCGCTTTATTGGCGGAAGCGCACGCGATCCAACGAGAAGATGCAGAAATGTGCAGGAAGATCGGCGAGCATTTGCTCACATTGTTGGAAGACGGGATGGGTGTGCTGACGCATTGCAACGCGGGCGGATTGGCCACGGCAGCATACGGCACGGCGTTGGCGCCATTGTATCTGGCAAAGGAAAGGGGATGGCATCTGCGCGTCTTTGCCGACGAGACGCGTCCGGTCCTGCAGGGCGCCAGGCTGACTGCATACGAGTTGCAGCAGGCGGGCATTGACGTCACACTGATCTGTGACAACATGGCGGCTGCCGTGATGCAGAAGGGATGGGTGCAGGCGGTGATCGTGGGAACGGACCGCGTCGCAGCCAACGGAGATGTGGCCAACAAAATTGGTACCTATGGACTGGCCGTGTTGGCCAAAGCACACGGGATCCCCTTCTATGTGGCCGCACCGACGTCTTCCATCGATTTGCAGACGCCCACGGGGGCGGACATCCCCATCGAAGAGCGGCCCGTAGAGGAGATCACCAAGGGATTCGGCCTTGCCACCGCGCCGGAAGGGGTTCGGGTGTATAACCCTGCATTCGATGTCACCCCGGCCGAACTCGTCACTGCGATCATTACTGAGCATGGCGTGATCCGTCCGCCGTTTGGACCTGGTTTGCAGGAAGCGGTTCAACGTTCGCAAGGGTGAGGGGAAATAGATGCAGCCTCCCAAACGCCGCGGGATTCGAATTCCCGTAACTGCATCGCACTTGACGGGAAATTCGGGCCTGCTCCTCTAAGTGAGGGGGCCGTTTTCCTGCGAGTGACCTTTGAACTTGTTGAAAGAGGAGCGAGAGGGAAAACGGAACTGTGGGTTTGACTACCCTGTCATCAACCTGTGCGCCCCTACGGGCGCTTTTCTTGTATTTTTCATTCAAGTGGACGAAGATAGGGTTTGGAAGAGGAAAATGTGAAAACCAACGAGAAAGGAGCAACATTTTTTTAGTTGTTGTAGTATTTATAAAATACTGATACAACTAAAACTATGGGACAAGCATAGAGTTGTTTTCTGCCCACGTTATCGCAGAAAAGTGTTGTAAACCAAGTGGAAGAGCGATTCAGACAGTTGGTGAAAGACATTTGTCAGGAAAACGGCTGGGATATCCTTGCCATGGACCCAGATCAACACGGAGTTTGCAAACTGGCTCTTGCTTCATCCCGACGTGAACAAGGCGACCAGCAAGATTTTCAAGGAGTTTTCTGACGAGAAGTTCCCGTCTGCCATCATTAACCAAACGATCTGGGGTGTGAGATCGCAGAAGAAACACCAACAAGCTCGGGTATTCAGGAGGATGTGGTGTTCGTTCAACAATCAGAACCTGAAAGTCGAGAAAAATGGTGACTTCTACACGGTGTCGTTCCCTATGCTGGAGAAGCGCATCGGTGTGCCGGTTGTGGCTCGGTCATATCAGCAACAATGGCTGGATCGGATCATCGACGGAATGGCCAAACAAGGAACGGCGAGACTCTACAAGAAGAAGCGCA